>USSR01000013.1 GCA_900557355.1 uncultured Bacteroides sp. | reverse complement strand
TGTTATAGATTTGGGCGAAACAAAAGAGATACAAAGTGTGGAAACAGATTTTCTTCATCAAATAGGGGCCTGGATTCTTTTTCCTCTAAAGGTGGTTTATTCATATGCTGAAGACGGTGAGCATTATACACATTGGAAAACGATTGATTTACCGGAAGAACGTACCGGTGAGGTAAAATTCCGTGGAGTCAAGGCTGAATCAGCCGAACCGATAAAAACTCGTTATGTGAAAGTAGAAGTCACCGGAACGAAAGAATGTCCGACTTGGCATTATGGTGTAGGCCATCCTTCGTGGTTCTTTATAGACGAAGTGATAATAAAATAAAAAAAGTAGGGGGGAGACGTTAGTAGTTTCCCCCTTTTAGTTGTATTATATATAGATGAGTCAGAAAAATGTTTTTTTTCATCTATATACTATGATTTATGCAACAGAATAAAACTGCTTCTCAACGAAAAACTATTAACCCGGCTTGCTGGGTACCTACTGCTTATTTTGCAATGGGACTTCCCTTTATTGCTATTAATCTGGTTTCTGTTTTCATGTTTAAGGATCTTGGAATTTCGGATACGCAAATTGCATTCTGGACTTCTCTGATTATGATGCCTTGGACACTGAAATTTTTGTGGAGCCCTTTTCTTGAAATGTATCGGACGAAAAAATTCTTCGTATTGATTACAGAATTATTGAGTGGTGTATTGTTTGGAGTAGTAGCCTTTTCTTTGTTTTTCGATTACTTTTTCGCCATAAGTATCTCTACGATGGCAGTGATTGCTTTTAGTGGAGCAACGCACGATATTGCTTGTGATGGTGTATATATGGCTGAATTGAACAAAGAAGATCAGGCAAAATATATCGGAGTGCAGGGTGCTTTTTATAATGTAGCCAAATTGGTTGCTAATGGAGGATTAGTTGCTATGGCAGGAGCATTGGCAGAGCACTTCGGAGCAATAGAAGGTGCTTCGATAGATGCTAACAAAGGAGCATATTCATCTGCATGGATGATTATTTTCGGCGTAATTGCGGCAATAATGGTACTGATCGGTATTTATCATATAAAAATGTTACCTTCTACACAGGTTCCGTCAACAACAAAGAAAACTGCATCGGAGGTTGGGCACGAATTGGTAGCAGTCATTGCTAACTTCTTTACTAAAAAGCATATTCTTTATTACATCTGTTTTATTATTTTATATCGTTTGGCAGAAGGCTTTATCATGAAAATAGCTCCGCTGTTTTTACGTGCTTCAAGGGATGTAGGCGGCTTAGGACTGTCGTTAACAGAGATCGGCACGCTAAATGGTATCTTTGGTTCCGCTGCTTTCGTTTTAGGCTCATTGTTGGCAGGTATTTATGTTTCTAAGTTCGGATTGAAAAAGACACTATTTACTCTCTGCTGTATTTTTAATCTTCCGTTTGTAGCCTATACTTTTTTGGCAGTTGCACAGCCTACTAATGTATATCTGATCGGAACTTGTATAACAATGGAATATTTTGGTTATGGCTTTGGTTTTGTCGGACTGACGTTGTTTATGATGCAACAGATTGCTCCAGGCAAACATCAAATGTCACATTACGCATTTGCTTCAGGAATCATGAATCTGGGAGTGATGCTTCCGGGAATGGTTAGTGGTTATCTTAGTGACTTATTAGGATATCGTAATTTCTTTATCTATGTGTTAATTGCAACTATTCCAGCTTTTCTGATTACTTATTTCATACCTTTCACGTATGATGACTCAAAAAATAAATAATATAAAATCAACGATTATGAATAAAATTCAAATTCCTTGGGAAGATCGTCCTGTCGGATGTACGGACGTTATGTGGCGTTACTCACAAAATCCAGTTATCGGACGTTATCATATTCCTTCATCTAATAGTATATTCAATAGTGCTGTTGTTCCTTTTGAGGATGGTTTTGCCGGCGTATTCCGCTGCGATAACAAAGCAGTACAAATGAATATCTTCACAGGTTTCAGTAAGGATGGTATTCATTGGGATATCAATCATGAACCTATCCAGTTTAAGGCTGGTAATACAGAAATGATTGAGTCGGAATATAAATATGATCCCCGTGTTACATGGATTGAAGATCGCTATTGGGTAACTTGGTGCAATGGTTATCATGGTCCTACAATTGGTATTGCATACACTTTTGACTTTAAGGAATTTTTCCAATGTGAGAATGCTTTCCTGCCCTTCAACCGTAATGGCGTACTTTTCCCACAGAAAATTGATGGCAAGTATGCTATGTTGAGTCGCCCGAGTGACAATGGACATACACCTTTCGGTGATATTTATATCAGTTATAGTCCGGATATGAAATATTGGGGTGAACATCGCTGTGTAATGAAAGTGACTCCTTTCCCGGAAAGTGCTTGGCAGTGTACAAAGATTGGTGCAGGATCAGTGCCTTTCCTTACTGACGAAGGCTGGTTGCTGTTTTATCATGGTGTTATTACTACCTGCAACGGTTTCCGTTATGCTATGGGAGCTGCCATACTGGATAAAGATCATCCGGAAAAAGTCCTTTACCGTACACGTGAATACCTGATCGGTCCGGCTGCTCCTTATGAACTTCAAGGTGATGTTCCCAATGTTGTATTCCCTTGTGCTGCTTTGCAGGATGGTGAACGTGTGGCTGTTTATTATGGTGCAGCAGATACAGTGGTAGGTATGGCTTTCGGATATATAAAAGAGATTATCGATTTTACTAAGCGAACGAGTATCATTTAATTAAGATATGAAACGTATTATATTAACTTACACACTTGCTTTTTCCCTTCTTTCCGCCTATGCGGGGGAAGGGGGGAGCCCTCCCCTTAAAAATACGGATAAAAGTCTTTTGATAGATTATGTGGATCCTTTTATCGGAACTACAAATTTCGGAACGACCAATCCGGGAGCGATTTGCCCCAATGGTATGATGTCTGTGGTTCCTTTCAATGTGATGGGATCTTCCGAAAACACATACGATATAGACGCACGGTGGTGGTCTACGCCTTATGAATATACAAATTGTTTCTTTACCGGATATGCTCATGTGAATTTGAGTGGAGTCGGTTGTCCGGAATTAGGTTCTTTATTATTGATGCCTACTACCGGAGAACTGAATGTGGATTATAAAGAATATGGTAGTAAGTATAAGGATGAACAGGCCTCACCGGGCTATTATTCTAATTATCTGACTAAATATAATGTAAAAACAGAAGTTTCGGCTACTCCGCGTAGCGGTATTGCCCGGTTTACTTTCCCAAAAGGGAAAAGCCACATCCTGCTGAATTTGGGTGAGGGGTTAACGAATGAGAGTGGCGCTATGCTTCGTCGTGTAAGCGATAGCGAAGTGGAAGGAGTCAAACTACTTGGCACATTTTGTTATAATCCTCAAGCTGTATTCCCCATTTACTTTGTATTGCGGGTTAAGAAGAATCCTTCTGCAACAGGGTATTGGAAGAAACAACGTCCGATGATGGGGGTTGAGGCTGAATGGGATAAGGATCAGGGAAAGTATAAACTTTATACTCGCTACGGAAAAGAAATAGCAGGAGATGACATTGGTACTTATTTCTCCTTCGACACAGAAGAAGGTGAGCAGGTAGAAGTACAAATGGGAGTTTCTTTTGTAAGTATAGAAAATGCCCGGTTGAATCTGGATCGTGAACAGGCTGGAAAGAATTTCGAGCAGATTCATGCTGAAGCACGCTCCAAATGGAATGATGACTTGTCACGCATAACTGTAGAAGGTGGTACGGATGCTCAAAAAACTGTATTTTACACAGCACTTTACCATTTGCTGATTCATCCTAATATTTTGCAGGATGTAAACGGAGAATATCCGGCAATGGAAAGTGATAAGATCCTGACAACCAAAGGTGATCGCTATACCGTATTTTCTCTTTGGGATACCTACCGCAATGTTCATCAATTGCTGACCTTGGTTTATCCGGAACGTCAGATGGAAATGGTGCGCACAATGCTTGATATGTATCGTGAACATGGATGGTTGCCTAAGTGGGAATTATATGGCAGAGAAACATTGACAATGGAAGGTGATCCGAGTATTCCGGTAATTGTAGATACCTGGATGAAAGGTTTGCGTGACTTTGATGTTGATTTGGCTTATGAGGCAATGTACAAATCTGCTACGTTACCGGGGGCGGAAAACTTGATGCGTCCTGATAATGATGATTATATGTCTAAAGGATATGTACCCCTTCGTGAACAGTATGACAATTCCGTCTCTCATGCATTGGAATATTATATTGCCGATTTTGCATTGTCTCGTTTTGCAGCTGCTTTAGGTAAAAAGAAAGATGCAGAGATGTTCTATAAACGTTCTTTAGGATACAAACATTATTATAGTAAAGAATTTGGTACTTTCCGTCCGATTCTCCCCGATGGAACGTTTTATAGCCCGTTTAATCCGAGACAAGGAGAGAACTTTGAACCGAATCCCGGTTTCCATGAAGGTAGTTCCTGGAATTATACGTTCTATGTACCACATGATGTATATGGCTTGGCGAAATTAATGGGGGGAAAGAAACCTTTTATCGATAAACTACAAATGGTTTTTGACGAAGGACTTTACGACCCGGCAAATGAACCGGATATTGCTTATGCTCATTTATTCTCATACTTTAAAGGTGAAGAATGGCGTACGCAGAAAGAGACGCAGCGTTTATTAGATAAGTACTTTACAACAAAACCTGATGGTATTCCAGGAAATGATGATACGGGAACGATGTCTTCCTGGGCTATTTTCAATATGATCGGTTTTTATCCGGATTGTCCCGGACTGCCCGAATATACATTGACGACTCCGGTCTTTAATAAGGTAACGATCCGGTTAGATCCGAAATGGTATAAAGAGAACGAATTGGTGATTGAAACCAATCGTACTCAACCAGGAGCTTTATATATTGATAAGGTACTATTGAATGGCAAGAAGTTCAATAAATATCATATCACACATGATGAACTTGTTCACGGCAAATATTTAAAGTTTGATTTGAAATAACACACAGTGTTTCATAGGTATCGTTTTTGGGTTGACAGGGCTGTCGGACTTCTTATGGTCCGGCAGCCCATTTTTTTACATTTACTTTTATTATTACTTCTCGGAAAATAGCGACGCTATATGCTCGGGATAGTGACGGTATCCGGTTAAGATAGCGTCACTATTTCTTCCGGATAGCGTCACTATCTTACTTTCATTAAATTATACTCCGTAGTATTTTTAGTTATTCTCTGTTTTATAGGTGATTACAAAAATCTATTCCATACGTCTACTATGTAAATCGTATGCAATAAAATAAAAAATGAGAAGAAATTTATTTAAACATATCCTTTGGATATTGATACTTGCAGAGTGTTTTCCTCTATTGGCAATTGCCGGATCGCAGCAAAAGGAACAACGTTATAAAATAGCCGTATGTGACTGGATGATTCTGAAACGTCAGAAAATCGGTTCATTCCAATTGGTACACGAATTGAATGGTGACGGTGTAGAATTGGATATGGGTGGTCTTGGCAAGAGGGAAATGTTTGATAATAAATTGCGCGAGCCCCATTTCCAGCAGTTATTTCGTGAAACTGCTCAAAAATATCAATTAGAAGTTTCTTCTATTGCTATGTCCGGTTTCTATGGACAGTCTTTTCTGGAACGAGCTAACTATAAAGATTTAGTTCAGGATTGCCTTCATGCCATGAAAGTGATGAATGCCAAAGTTGCCTTTCTTCCTTTGGGAGGAATCAAAGCCGGATGGGAAAAGATTCCGGCACTACGGACAGAAGTTGTAAAACGCTTGAAGGAGGTAGGAGATATGGCAGCTTCTGAAGGGGTGGTGATTGGTATTGAAACTCAATTGGATGCAAAAGGAGATGTGAAACTACTGAAAGAAATTAATTCTCCCGGAATCAAGATCTATTTTAAATTTCAAAATGCATTGGAGAATGGAAGGGATTTGTGCAAGGAGTTGAAGATTCTGGGGAAAAAGAGGATTTGCCAGATTCACTGTACGGACACAGATGAAGTGACTTTACCTTATAATGAACGATTGGACATGAATAAGGTGAAAAAGACGCTGGATAAGATGGGATGGATTGGATGGCTGGTAGTAGAACGTTCGCGCGATAAGGATGACGTGCGGAACGTGAAAAAGAATTATAGTACGAATATTAAGTATTTGAAAGAGGTGTTTCAACAGAGATAGGAGGATATTATGATATAGTTAATATTACAAAGAGAGAGAAAAAAATGCAAAATCTATTTTTTTTATTCTTTTAAGTGATTACATATTTTTTGATTGTACGTCTTTCCTTAAAAGAACTTTTAGATTTTGAAGATATAATGTATTATTTTTGTTTAAATTAAAATTTAATCTATGAAGAGTAAGATGAAGATTAAAATGAAAGTTGTCGGGAGCATAGCTTGTTTATCGATGATTTTATTTATGGGCTCTTGCGCTGGAGATGGTTTTGATGAAGAAACCTTCTCCGGTGGCGTGACGAATACGCAATTGGATTCGCCGAAAGCATCGGATGTGGCTTTTGAAAAACTGGCTACAACTGAAAATAATGTAAAAGTTACTTGGTCTGTTGTTATGGGGGCAGGTGGTTATAAATTTTCTATGTACATTGTAGATGACCCTGATCATCCTGTAGCTGTAGTGAAGGACAGTATTGTAGACGGGACGGCTGTAGTATGTCCTTGGGTAGAAGATACGAACTATAAGGTTGAGATTGCAGCATTGGGGAATGAAAAGTTGAATAATACAGCTTCCGTTTCCGCCACTGAAATCAGTTGGTCTACACTTGTTGCCGCAACGCTTGTTCCTAATGGTACAGACTTGACTACATATTTTGCTGAACATCCGGTGACTACGGGAAAAGATACAGAAGTTGCTTTCGAACTGGAAGCAGGAGGGACATATTATATTTCAGGAGATTTGAACTTTGGCGTAAATAATGTACAGTTGCGCGGAAATAAAACACGCGGGAATGCGAATGTGAAATTCACTGCTCCGGCTTCTATTATTACTTGTGGTGGAGGATTAGCCTTGAAGTTTATCAACTTTGATTGTGATGTAGTGACAGATGGGGCTTTTTTAAAGTTTGGTGATGTTCCGGAAGAGATATTGGATACAAAGAGAACCGATCATGGAAAAGTAACTAATCCTATGGTTATTCAATCTTGCAATATCAAGGCTGTTAGAAAATACTTAGTTCACATTAACGGAAAGAAGTATGGTATTCAAAATTTTGCAATCAGAAATTGTGTAATAGATTGCTATCAAGCTGCTGACCTGATAAACTTTAACTCTAGCAGTTCGATTGTGAAAGACTTCGAAATAAGTAACTCTACGATTTATAGTCATAACCAAAACGGTTCTCGTTTTTTACGTTATGGAGGTGGACAAACAACCAGTTATGATGGTTGGTCAAGAGGATCGATGACATTTATAAGCAATACATTCTATAATCTCTCCTATTCCGGACAGAGTTTTAATGGCAATGGTTGGTCACAGACACATAATGAGGTAATTTCAAAGAACAATTTGTTTATTGACTCATTTTCGGGAAATTTCAATCGTCGTATAAGAATGCAGGGTACAAAGGTAGCTGCAACTTTTGAAAATAACTGTTATTGGTACAATGGCGCATTGCCACTGGATGAGACTTCAAATCGTGCGGATGGTGATAAGAGCAATTCTGCTTATGGCGTGGATCCGGGATTCGCTGATGCTGCAAACGGTGATTTTACTCCGAGTGCTCCCGAAGTATTTGCTCATGGTAGTGGCGACCCGCGTTGGTTAAATTAAAAAGATAATAAATCTAGAATACGATAAAGATGAAACATAAGAATATATATAGAATCAGTATCAGCCTGCTTCTAGCTTTTGTGATGGCTTTGCCGACAATAGCACAGAATACTAAAACATTCAAAGGAGTTGTGCTGGATGAGACCGAGCAACCTATTATTGGAGCTGCCATAAAGGTTGTAGGAACAACAGTGGGAACAATAACGGATTTAGATGGAAATTTCACATTGAATGTTCCTGATGGTAAGGAAGTGGAAATCTCTTATATAGGATATGTACCACAACGTTTTTCTGCTCCATTCAAATTGACAAAGATCATCTTGAAGGAAGATACGCAGCAATTGGATGAAGTTGTAGTTGTGGGTTATGGTACGCAGAAGAAAGCGCATTTGACTGGTGCTATCGCCACTGTTCCCGTTGATGATATTCAGGATATTTCAAGTGGAAGTTTGGCCAGTACATTGAGCGGTTTGGCAAATGGTATCTCTGTAAACGGAGGTGATACTCGTCCGGGACAAAACGCTACGATTACTATTCGTCAGAATGGTGAGTTGGAAGAAATGGGAGGTACCAACCTGCAGCCATTGTATGTTATTGATGGTTACATTTATCCTACGGAAGTAAAAGTGGGAAGTACTTATACTAATTTGGGTGCGGAAGCGTTTAACAACTTAGATCCATCAGTTGTGGAAAGTATTTCTATCTTGAAGGATGCTTCTGCAGCAGTTTACGGTGCTCGTGCAGCAAATGGTGTTATTCTGGTAACCACAAAAAAGGGAAAGTTAGGTGCGCCTAAAATTTCATATAATGGAACATTTGGTATTACAGATGAAGTATCTCGTCCTAAGATGTTGAATGCGTATGAGTATGGCAAGTTATGGAATGCAGTACGTATGGCTGACCCGACGGAGACAAGTATTGATCCGTTAAGAGCTATTTTTCAGCAGGATGAGTTGAATGCCATGAAAAGTTTGCACTATGATTTACTGGATAAATATTGGGAATCCGCATTGACGCAGCAGCATAGTGTAAACCTGAGCGGTGCTACTGAAAAAGCCAGTTATTTTGCCGGAATTTCTTATTTTGATCAGGATGGTAACTTAGGTAAGCTGGATTACAATCGTTGGAATTACCGTGCTGGTGTAGATGTGAAAATCAGCAAGTGGATAAAAGCGAATGTACAGGTCTCCGGTGATTATGGAAAGAAAAATACTCCTCTGAATCAGGTCGGAGGTTCGTCTGCAGAGAAAGATTACAATACGCTGTTGACACATCCTTATTATATTCCCGAATATGTGGGTGAATATGCGGTAGCTGCTTACGGTCCTACTAATTCATCGGTAAGTAATATTCAGAATTACAATTTCAATGTACTTCAGAATAATGGCGACTATAAACGAAACATGACATCAAACATGAATATTAATGCCGGGTTGGAATACGATTTCGGATGGAATAAATGGTTGAAAGGACTGAAATTGAAGTTTACTTATTCGAAGAGTGTCAATACGAATAAGACAAATGATTATGGTACTTCTTATAATCTTTATTATTTGGAGACTCGTTCTGGTAGTGGAGAACATTTGTATACTCCAATTGAAGGAGCGGATAACAGTGCATTTGAAAATACTAGTTTTTATTTGGCAAATAGTGGAAAACCGGTGGTTAACTCCAGTACAAGTGATATTACTGGATATTTGTCTCGTTCCATGACTCGTTCGGATAACTATCAGATGAACTTTACTGCAGCATATAATAGGGATTTCGGACTACATTCTGTAGGAGGTTTATTCTCCATTGAAAAGTCTGAATCAGAAACAGAATATTTGTACGGTATGGTTACTAACCCATACGAATTTACGACAGGACAATCTAATTCGGTAGACTGGAATAGTACTCCTAGTACAGAATTCACTCGTTTTGAGTCGGGTAATTTATCTTATATCGGTCGTTTGAATTATTCTTATGATAACAAATATTTACTGGAGTTCCTGCTTCGTTCGGATTCTTCCACCAAGTTTGCTCCTGAAAATTATTGGGGATTTTTCCCGTCAGTATCTGCTGGTTGGGTGGTTTCACAAGAAGAATGGTTTACTAAGAACGTTACATGGATTGATTACTTAAAGTTGCGTGCATCTTTTGGTTTGACCGGTCGTGATAATACAACAGCATGGCAATGGTTGCAGACTTACGGAACAGATAAGGATAAAGGACCAGTATTTGGCACTAGTACAGAGGCCAATGCCGGTAGTCACCTCACAATGAATAAAAACAATGCAGCAATCAATCGGGATGCTCATTGGGATAAATCTTATAAAGGTAATTTGGGGCTTGATTTCAATGTTCTCGATAATCGTTTATCATTCAATATTGACGCTTACTATGAATGGAACCGTGAGATGTTGCTTAGTTATAATGCCTCTGTTCCATCTACAGTGGGAGCTAATTCTGCGAAAGTGAATTATGGAGAATTGAATACTTATGGTGTCGAACTGTCTGCTACATGGAGAGACAAGATAGGTAAGGATTTTAAGTATAAAATTCAGTTGAACACCGGGTATAGTGATAATGAGATTTTGGTAAGAGACTGGGATCAGAAGCCTACTTATAAGAGCTATAAGAAGGGTGATCGTTTGGATCAAGGCATCTGGGGTATGCAGTGTATCGGTATGTTCCGCAGCTATCAGGATATTGACGAGTATTTTGCCAAGTACAATATTACTTCCTATATGGGTAACGTTAAAGAAGATGTAAAACCGGGTATGTTGATTTATAAAGACGTGCGTGGAGCCAGACAAGATGATGGTACATACGCCGGACCGGATGGTGTGGTTAGCTCTGAAGATGACCAAGTACGGTTATCTAATCGAAGCAATCCTTACAGCATGACAATGAACCTGAACGCAGAATGGAAGGGGCTTTCTTTGACAGCTCAGTTTAATGCGAGCTGGGGTGGTTATAGTTTCTTGCCTGATGATGCAATTTCTTTAGGAAACCAAGGAACATCGGCTAATAAGTATAATGATTTGGAATATGCAAATATGCCTTCGTTCTGGACTACAGACAATATGTTTGTGTATAACGACGTAGTAGATGCAGCAGGTAATGTAGTGGTGAAAGCCAATCGCAATGGAAAATATCCGAACTTGAGATGGGGCAGCGTGAATGCAGTAACTTCTTCTTTCTGGAGAGTAAGCGGAACACGTGTCAAACTGAATCGCGTTACATTAGCTTACCGTATACCG
The DNA here is from genome assembly GCA_900557355.1 of uncultured Bacteroides sp. Taxonomy (GTDB): domain Bacteria; phylum Bacteroidota; class Bacteroidia; order Bacteroidales; family Bacteroidaceae; genus Bacteroides. The sequence continues at coordinate 15,772 of USSR01000013.1, read as the reverse complement.
TCAAAATATACAAAAATGATAGGTATCGAAAGTTGCCGTTTTAACATTACAGGACAGAATCTATTAAGTTTCTATAATCCTTATCCGGATAATTTTATTGATCCGATGACTACTTATGGGAATTATCCTACCCTGCGTAAATTCACGATTGGTGTTAATTTAACATTCTAAAAGAACAGTAAAATGAAAAGAAAAAATATATTCCGTATCAGCGTAGCTTTTTGGGCGATGACTGCGTTTACTTCTTGTAGCGACCAGTTCATGCAAGACAAGCAGAACTTTGACAGCACTACTGCCGATGCTTATAATTATTGGAGTGGTGCACTGGGACGTGTAGCAGATGTTTATAGAGTATGTCTGCCAGATCCTAAGGCTACTCCCAGTTCAATGTATAACAGTACCGGTTTAGCAGACGACCAATCTAAGTCGACTGAAGAATATAGTGGATTCAGTGCTTTTGTCGATCCACTCAAGCCGTTGACTTATCAAACCGGAAATAATCCTGTACCTGATTACTTTGAAGGAACGAAAGGTGATCCTATAACTTCCGCTTATGGACGTATTCGTAATATTAATGATGTCATTGCAGGCATTGAAGGAAGCACGCTTTCGCAGGAAGAAAAGAATGAGTTGTTAGGGCAGGTTTACTTCTTTCGTGCATGGTGCTATTATAATTTGGTGAAATGGTATGGTGGTGTGCCCATCATTACGGAAGTACAGGAACCTGTTGAAAGTTCTGTTGTTCCCCGTTCTTCCGCAAAGGATTGTTTCAAATTTATTTGTGACGATTTGGAGAGAGCTGAAACATTGTTAGCACCTTTTACGGGAGCCGGACAATGGATGTCTGGTGATAATTACGGTCGTGTTACTTCCGGTACAGCAGTGGCTTTGTTGGGTCGAGTACGTGTACTATATGCCAGTCCGTTATTTAATCGCTCCAATGATTTGTCTCGTTGGACACAGGCTTACAATGATATAAAAAGATCTATTGACGTGCTGACAGCTGCCGGATATGGCTTGGCTAATGAAAGTAATCCCGGTGTGAACGCTTCCGGTTGGGCTAATCTTTTTACTGAAGTGCCGAGTCAAGAAGCTGTATTTGTAACGCTACACAACACGCTGACGGAAGGAGTTCCTGATTATCGTAAGAATAATACATGGGAAAATGGCATCCGGCCGTACAATGCTAGAGGAGGAGGTGGCAAAACACCTTCCGCCATGTTGGTAGATATGTTTCCTATGTCTGACGGCAAGATACCTGCAACTTGTGAAACATACAATACGTTAACTAAATCAGATATACCTTATTATCGCGAATTTCCTTTCGTCGATCGTGATCCGCGCTTCTATCGTACATTCGCTTTCCCGGGAGTTCGTTGGTCGTTTGTCGGTAATCCTACGACACAAGGGAACCGATACCCGCACAATGGTCCTGATTATGAACTTTGGAACTATACCTGGTATACGGATGCAGCTTATGTAGATGATATTGAAGCCAATAGCAGTGTGACCTATGGCGCTGATGGTCTCCTTAATGATGTAAAAGGTTTTTATGTACGTAAACGCTCTGATGACAGAGATGTGAATGCTATTGCCCGTTATGTCTATGATGAAAAGTCCGGGGGATTCACACGTTCTGCCGCGCCGTATATGGAGATTAGATATGCGGAAGTATTACTTAATTATGCAGAAGCAGCATGTAATGCGGGTGAGATGGGAGTTGCCGTTGATCAATTACAAAAAATCCGTGCTCGTGTTGGTTATAAAGCTGAAAATAATTATGGATTGGAAGCAGGTTTGGACGGTGACCAAGCTAAATGTATGGCAGCTATCATGTATGAACGTCAAATTGAATTGGCATACGAAGGAAAACGTTTCGATGATATGCGTCGCTGGATGTTGTTTGATGGCGGCATAGAACTTCCTGAAGGTGCGCCTGCTACTTGGAAACTGACTGGCTGGGGTGGAAACACATGTACATATCTTGGTTTTAAGCCACTCAACGGACAACGTCGCGAGAATCTTGAATTCCGTACAACTGTAAACGGTGGCATTGGTGGAACAAATGTTGACGACGATCCGTTAGTAAAAGCTGGAATTACCCGTCCGGCTGCAATGGATTTGAGAAAGGATCTTGCCAGCGAACAGGATAGGCTGAAAGGATTTTATTCAAATTATTTGACCCGTAAGACAAAGAAAGGCGATTCTTATGATGATAGCCATTCTCCATTGTATATCGCGTTCCTTCCAAGGTATTATATCCTTGGTTTCCATCAAGGTATCCAGGGTAATAATAGTACATTGCTGCAAACCATCGGCTGGGGAGATTACAACAACGGTGGCGCAAACGGTACTTTTGACCCGCTGGCTGAATAAAAAACTCAACTTCCTTCGATAAGAACCCTGCATTTCGGTGCAGGGATAATTACATCGGAGATGAATCACAGGATGCTTCGGCATCGAAAACCATAGAAATTCACCGGTTCCTCCCTCTTTTCTTTGAGAAGACGGCAGGAATTGGTGAATTTTTGTTCGTTAAATCAGCTGATTTTAGTTATCTTTGCCTTCGCAAACTTCTCAAAACGCTTCCCCAAGCCTGCTGAATGCCTGCAAACTTCCAGAAACGCTTTCCCAAGCTTGTAAAATGCCGGAAAACTTTTTAAATCGCTTTTGCAAGCTTGAAAAACGCCTGCAAATTTTAAAAAATGCTTTCACAGGTATGCAAAACGTCCGCGAATTTACAGCAACCATTTCGCGGGCTTGTCCGGACTTCGAATTTTTCAGAGATAGATAGAACAAGTATGAATCCCGAAAGAAAAAATTATGGGAAGTTATCAAAAAGCAGACGGTATCACACTGTCACAACTGAACAACACTGAGTACACCAATTTCATGAATCGTGTGCTGACACTCCTCACCGCAGGAAGTATTTCCAAACTGACAGTAACAAACATCGTGAACAGCATCAAGCCGAAGTTGGTACAAATGGAAGACCTGGTGAACCGTTCCACGGCCAACGCCGAAACAAAGGATTTACTGAAACTGGATGCCGAACGCGATTCGTATGTCAGTTATTTGTTGGCTACTGTCCGTGCGGCCAAAAACTCACCGTTGGCAGCGCAACGAGATGCATATAATACCTTGGAAATCACGGTGCGCCCTTATACCGGACTGGCACGCATGCGCAATATGGAGGAAACGGCAGCCATCAGCGGACTACTGCTTGATTTCCGCAAGGAAGCCGTGAAAACCGCCGTTACGGCACTCAATTTGGATGCCATATTAACGGCACTCGAAACCGCCAATAAAAACTATTCGGCACTGACAGACGCCCGTTCCGTTACTCGTACAGCAGAATCGGTTGCGGACTCAAAGACTGTGCGTGCGCAGCTTGATTCACTCTACGATGACTTGGTGATGCACATAACCGCTGTCAATATACTGACTCCCTCCATAACGGAAGCTTCAGCGTTTCTTACTGCTCTCAACCAAGTCATAGCCGAAACAAAAGCTGCTTATAATCGTCGTAAAGGTATTACGGCTCCCTCAAAGCCTTCCGGAGGCAACGGAACGATAACGCCTGGTGAAGGTGAAGCTCCCGATCCTGATGAAGGCGGTGGAGTAACTCCTCCTTCCGGTGGCAGCGACAGTGGCGAAGCTCCCGATCCGGCTCTCTGACGGCAGCTAATAGAAGAGAAAATGTGAAAAGAGGGAATCTTAAGATTCCCTCTTTTCTTTTACACCAAGCTATTCCGGTTATTCGGATTTCGTGTGTGACACATTCCTTCCTTCGTCGTTTTTTCTTCCGATAGAGAAATGACCGGCAGAAAAAGACACTTTTCAGCAAAGTGATTCTCGATAGTACTACACGGACCATTGGAGACTGGAAAGTCGTTTCTCTCCCCCGCATTTGATAAAAGATCATCATCACTGATTACAAATCTTTTCTTCTTTCGTCTTATTATTGTATTTTTGAATTAACAACTTCACAAAACCAAATAAAAATGAAGAAGAAACAGGTACTTTTAGCAGTTTTTGCTGCAACAATGTTGACTCCGACCGTTGCATGGGCGCAATACCCACAAATATCTGGCGAAGCCAAAGAAAATTATACAAAAATGATGACTGAAGAGCGGAAACGCTCTGATGAAGCATGGGCAAAAGCGTTGCCGATAGTACAAAAAGAAGCTAGAGAAGGACGTCCATATATTCCTTGGGCTGGTCGTCCGTACGATTTGCCGCAGGCTGATATCCCTTCATTCCCAGGTGCTGAAGGTGGTGGTATGTACAGTTTTGGGGGTCGTGGAGGTAAAGTGATAACTGTCACAAATCTGAATGATCGTGGACCGGGTTCTTTCCGTGAAGCATGTGAAACTGGTGGTGCACGTATTATTGTATTCAATGTTGCTGGTATCATCCGTCTGGAATCTCCGATTATCGTCCGTGCTCCTTACGTAACTATTGCCGGACAAACAGCTCCGGGAGACGGTGTTTGTATTGCTGGAGAATCATTTTGGGTAGATACACATGATGTGGTGGTACGTCACATGCGTTTCCGTCGTGGAGAAACGAAAGTATGGCATCGTGATGACTCTTTCGGAGGTAACCCTGTTGGTAATATAATGATCGACCACTGCTCTTGTACGTGGGGATTGGATGAAAACATTTCTTTCTATCGCCACATGTACGACCCGAGTGAAGGACAATATGAAAGCAAAGACTTGAAACTTCCTACTGTAAACGTAACTATTCAAAATACTATCTCGGCAAAAGCGTTAGATACATACAATCATGCATTTGGTAGTACGTTAGGTGGTGAGAACTGTGCATTTGCCCGTAACCTTTGGGCTAGTAACTCCGGACGTAATCCTTCTATCGGCTGGAATGGCATATTCAATTTCGTTAATAATGTAGTATTCAATTGGGTGCACCGTTCTTCCGATGGTGGTGATTATACCGCAATGTTCAATATGATTAACAACTACTACAAACCGGGACCTGCTACTCCTAAGGATTCCAATGTAGGACATCGTATCTTGAAACCGGAAGCAGGACGTAGTAAGCTGGATCATAAAGAATATGGGCGAGTATATGCCGACGGAAATATAATGGAAGGCTATCCTGAAATAACTAAAGACAACTGGAATGGCGGTATTCAGATTGAAACTCAACCGAACACTGACGGATATACTGAATACATGCGTAGCTATAAGCCGTTCGAGATGCCGTATATCAATATCATGGGGGCTAAAGATGCTTATGACTATGTATTGAAACATGTAGGTGCGAATATTCCTTGTCGTGATATTGTTGACGAACGCGTGATTGAAGAAGTAAGAACAGGTATTCCTTATTATGAAAAGAAACTTCCTAAAGACGCTTATGGTGACTTGACAGGTTTGTCTCCTAAGTCAATGGGGGAAGACGGACAGTTCAAGTATCGTCGTTTGCCGAAAGATTCTTATAAGCAGGGTATTATTACTGATGTTCGCCAGATGGGTGGTTATCCTGAATACAAAGGTACTCCTTATGTTGATACAGACAAAGATGGTATGCCGGACGAATGGGAAATTGCTAACGGATTAAATCCGAACGATCCGAGTGATGCCAATAAAGACTGTACTGGTGACGGATATACGAATATTGAAAAATATATCAACGGTATCAGCACAAAGCATAAAGTAGATTGGAGAGATATGAAGAACAACTACGATACATTGGCTGAAAAAGGAAAATTAATGTAATTATGAAAAAGATACTGATACTATCATTGCTTTTTATTTCCGGTTGGATGTCTGCGCAAGCAGTCGACTTAAATAAAGAGAACCGTGATCCTGAATATGTAAAGTCTATTGTCGGCCGATCACAAAAGATCGTTGATAAACTCGGACTTACAGATGCGAAAATAGCCGAAGATGTTCGCAATGTCATAGCCAATCGTTACTTCGAATTAAATGATATTTATGAGGTACGGGATGCGAAAGTCAAGAAAGTAAAAGAATCCGGGTTGACTGGTGAGGCTAAAAATGAAGCTTTGAAAGCTGCGGAAAATGAAAAAGATGCGGCGCTATATCGTTCACATTTCGCTTTTCCTGCCAATTTATCTCTCTTTCTTGATGAAAAGCAAATAGAAACTGTTAAAGATGGCATGACTTATGGAGTAGTAAAAGTGACTTATGACTCACATCTGGACATGATTCCTACTTTGAAAGAAGAAGAAAAAGCTCAAATCTATGCTTGGTTGATAGAGGCACGTGAATTTGCGTTGGATGCAGAAAATTCGAATAAGAAACACGCTGCTTTCGGAAAATACAAAGGACGTATCAACAACTATCTGGCTAAACGTGGATATGACCTGAAGAAAGAACGAGAGGAATGGTATAAACGTATAAAAGCCCGTGGAGGTTCTATATAATTAAAAAATAAGATACTATAAAAAGAAGTGAAATTCTTTCCCATTGTAAATGGTTAGTTTGTTTGATGGTGGAAAGGGTGGCTCGGAGAGTCGCCCTTTTATCGTATATAAATTTTGAATCTATTGATTCTTCTAGTATATTTGAGTACAAACGGCGCTTTCCATCGTCTCCTCTGTATAAAAGATACAAATATAGAATATAGAAATGAAAAAGTTAAGAAATACATTAGCCGCAATAAGTCTTCTGTTTCTGGCTTCTTGTGGGGGGAACAAAGACTACTACATGTTCACTTCGTTTCATGAACCGGCTGATGAGGGGTTGAGATACTTATATAGTGAGGACGGAATTCACTGGGACAGTATTCCGGGAGTTTGGCTAAAGCCGGAACTGGGACAGCACCAGCTCATGCGGGATCCCTCGATGGTACGTACTCCGGATGGAACCTACCATTTGGTCTGGACTACAAGTTGGAAAGGTGATTTAGGATTTGGCTACGCACATTCCAAAGATCTGATCCATTGGTCGGAACAACAGATGATTCCTGTAATGGCAGACGAACCGACTACTATTAATGTATGGGCTCCGGAAATTTTCTATGACGACGAGAACGATCAGTTTATGGTAGTATGGGCTTCCTGTGTCCCCGGGCGTTTCGAAAAGGGGATAGAAGAAGAGAATAATAATCATCGTTTATACTATATCACTACAAAAGATTTTAAAACCGTTTCGAAAGCAAAACTTTTGTATGATCCGGGATTCAGTACCATTGATGCCGTTATCGTGAAACGGGCAAAGAATGACTATGTAATGGTACTCAAAGATAACACCCGTCCAGAACGTAATCTGAAAATCGCTTTTTCCGATTCTATGACCGGTCCTTATTCGCCCGCATCCCAGCCTTTCACTGAATCCTTTGTAGAAGGACCGTCTGTAGAGAAAGTGGGAGACGATTATCTAATCTATTTTGATGTATATAAGAAAAAAATATATGGCGCTATGCGTACGAAGGATTTCCGGAACTTTACAGATGTAACAGAAGAGGTAAGCATCCCTGTGGGGCATAAGCATGGAACCATATTTACGGCTCCGGAATCAGTCGTAAAAGCATTGCTGGAAGAAAAGAAATAAACCCGGAAACAATTTTAAATCAGAATAAATCATGAACAACTCTGCTAAAATTCTTGTTGTACTGGCTGCCGGTTGGTTGACTACTACAGCCTTTGCACAAGATAGAATTCATTATACAGGAAAAGAATTATCGAATCCTGCTTGTCACGACGGACAACTGTCTCCGGTAGTCGGAGTACATAACATTCAGTTGGTACGTGCCAATCGTGAACATCCCGATGCTTCGAACGGCAATGGATGGACGTATAATCATCAGCCGATGCTGGCTTATTGGAATGGACAGTTTTTCTATCAATACCTGGCAGATCCTTCTGACGAACACGTACCGCCTTCACAGACTTTTCTGATGACATCGAAGGATGGATATCGCTGGACAAATCCGGAAATTGTGTTTCCTCCTTATCAAGTTCCCGATGGATACACCAAAGAGTCTCGTCCGGGTGTGCAGGCCAAAGATCTGATTGCCATTATGCACCAGCGTGTCGGATTCTATGTTTCTAAATCCGGCAAGCTGATTACAATGGGAAATTATGGAGTTGCTTTGGATAAAAAAGATGATCCCAATGATGGAAACGGTATTGGCCGGGTGGTTCGTGAAATAAAGAAAGACGGTTCTTACGGACCGATCTATTTCATTTATTATAATCATGGATTTAATGAAAAGAATACTGATTATCCGTATTTTAAGAAAAGCAAGGATCGTGAGTTTGTGAAGGCTTGCCAGGAAATTCTTGACAATCCGCTGTATATGATGCAGTGGGTGGAAGAAGCCGACCGTGAAGATCCTATTCTCCCGCTGAAGAAAGGATACAAAGCATTCAATTGTTATACATTGCCGGATGGACGTATTGCCAGTCTTTGGAAACATGCGCTTACCTCTATCAGTGAGGATGGCGGACATACTTGGGCAGAGCCTGTGCTTCGTGCAAAAGGTTTCGTTAATAGCAACGCGAAAATTTGGGGACAGCGTTTAAGTGATGGTACATACGCTACTGTATATAATCCGTCGGAATTTCGTTGGCCGCTGGCTATATCTTTGAGTAAAGATGGATTGGAATATACAACATTGAATCTGGTGCATGGTGAAATCACTCCCATGCGTTATGGAGGAAATTATAAATCATACGGTCCTCAATATCCACGTGGTATTCAGGAAGGCAATGGAGTACCTACCGATGGTGATTTGTGGGTTTCTTACAGTGTGAACAAGGAAGATATGTGGATTTCCCGTATTCCTGTCCCGGTGGAAATAAATGCTTCAGCACATGCGGATGATGATTTCTCTAAAAATAAATCAATTGCGGAACTGACTGACTGGAATATTTATTCTCCGGTTTGGGCTCCTGTTTCTTTGGAGGATCAATGGTTGAAGTTGCAGGATAAAGATCCGTTTGATTATGCCAAAGTGGAACGTAAAATTCCGGCTTCTAAAGAATTGAAAGTATCATTTGATTTGAAAGCCGGCCAGAATAATAAAGGCACACTCCAGATTGAATTTCTGGATGAGAATGGAATAGCCTGTTCCCGTATAGAACTTACTGATGATGGCATTTTTCGATTGAAAGGCGGCTCCCGGTTTGCAAATATGATGAAATATGAAGCAGGAAAGATTTATCATGTAGAAGCAGTCCTTTCTACTGTTGATCGTAATATTCAAGTGTATGTAGATGGCAAGAGAGTAGGGTTGCGTATGTTCTATGCGCCCGTGGCTGCTGTGGAGCGAATCGTATTCCGTACTGGCGTACCTCGTACATTCCCGACTGTAGATACTCCTGCCGACCAGACTTATGATCTGCCGAATGCAGGTGCGCAAGATCCATTGGCTGAATATGGCATTGCCAATGTAAAAACATCTTCTACAGATAAAGATGCGTCTTCTGCTTTTTTAAAGTATGCTGACTTCAGTCATTATGCAGACTATTTCAACGGTATGGAAGACGAAAATATTGTTCAGGCAATTCCCAATGCAAAGGCTTCGGAATGGATGGAGGAAAATATTCCTTTGTTCGAGTGTCCGCAACATAACTTTGAAGAAATGTATTATTATCGTTGGTGGTCATTGCGTAAGCATATCAAAGAGACTCCTGTTGGCTATGGCATGACCGAGTTTCTCGTTCAGCGTTCTTATTCAGATAAATATAATTTGATTGCCTGTGCAATTGGACATCACATTTATGAAAGCCGTTGGTTGCGTGATCCGAAATATTTGGATCAGATTATTCATACATGGTATCGTGGCAATGATGGCGGTCCGATGAAGAAAATGGATAAGTTCAGCTCATGGAACGCAGATGCTGTTTTGGCTCGTTACATGGTAGATGGTGATAAGGACTATCTGCTGGATATGAAGAAAGATCTGGAAACCGAATACCAGCGTTGGGAACGTACGAACCGTTTGAAGAACGGATTGTATTGGCAGGGTGACGTACAGGATGGTATGGAAGAATCAATCAGTGGCGGACGGAGGAAGAAATATGCCCGGCCGACAATCAATAGTTATATGTATGGCAATGCTAAAGCACTTTCATGTATAGGAATTCTTTCCGGTGATGAGGGGATGGCTATGAAATATGGCATGAGAGCAGATACTTTGAAAAATCTGGTAGAAAATGAATTGTGGAATACACGTCATCAGTTTTTTGAGACGATGCGTACGGACTCTTCCGCGAATGTGCGTGAAGCAATCGGATATATTCCTTGGTATTTCAACCTGCCGGATACCACCCAAAAGTATGAAATTGCCTGGAAAGAAATTATGGATGAAAAAGGCTTTTCTGCTCCTTATGGACTGACAACTGCAGAACGTCGTCATCCGGAATTCCGTACACGTGGAGTAGGCAAGTGTGAGTGGGACGGTGCTATCTGGCCGTTTGCTTCCGCACAGACATTGACAGCAATGGCTAACTTTATGAATAATTATCCGCAGACTGTATTGTCTGACAGTGTATATTTCCGTCAGATGGAATTGTATGTGGAATCACAGTATCATCGTGGTCGTCCCTATATTGGTGAATATTTGGATGAGGTGACCGGTTATTGGCTGAAAGGAGATCAGGAACGTAGCCGTTATTATAATCATTCCACTTTCAACGACCTGATAATTACAGGATTGATCGGACTTCGTCCACGTTTGGATAATACGATTGAAGTGAACCCCTTAATTCCTGCCGACAAGTGGGATTGGTTCTGCCTGGATAATGTATTATATCATGGTCATAATCTGACGATTCTTTGGGATAAGAATGGTGATCGCTATCATTGCGGAAAAGGATTGCGCATTTTTGTAGATGGTAAGGAAGTAGGGCAGGCGAATACATTGACAAAAATCGTTTGTGAAAATGCACTTAAATGATAATTTTGCGGAGTGCCCTGAAAGGGTTTAATTATATAGCGTAGGGCAACGCCCTACGTAAAAGCGACAATCTGAATTTGCGCCCTGAAAGGGCATAATTGTATATGGTTCCGCCCTTTCAGGGCTTGTGGCTGGTGTGTTTTTTTCGTAGGGCGTTGCCCTACGCTATATAATTAAGCCCTTTCAGGGCACCCCAATAAATATATAATTGTAAGGCTTTCAGCCTAACTGCAAAATTCCCATTTAACCGATAAATTCTCATTTATCGAACAAATAAAAGATACTTGAAAAATGAAATTCAAAAAGATTCTTCTTTCATTGCTAATTTGTTTGTCTTGTTTTGTACAGGCGAAGAATATAACCATCAGTCGTCTTACCTGTGAGATGCAGGAGGGACTGGTAGTGGTCGAAGGTTCACCCCGTTTGGGCTGGGTGATGGAATCGCCGGAAAATGGGACACGACAATCTGCCTATGAGATTGATATTCGGGAAGCTTTTACAGGGCGTTCCGTTTGGAATAGTGGGAAGGTTTATTCTTCGCAGAGCCAGTTAGTTTCTACAAAGGGGGCAGATATACGTCCTGATAACTCATTTAATTATAGTTGGCGCGTTCGTGTTTGGGATGAAACAGATACACCTTCCGAGTGGAGCAGTGAAGCGAAATTCCGGGCAGTACCCGAAAGATTATCTTCGGGGCAGTGGATTGGAGCTATTACCCGACAAAATGCTCATTTACCGGAAGGGCGTAAGTTCCACGGTGGAGAGCTGAAGAAACCGGAAGTGAAAGCTGCTTGGGAAGCAGTGGACACTTTGGCAAAGAAAAGTATTTGTTTGAGAAGAACATTCCAGGTAGGAGATGCGAAAGAAGGGGGTGCAAACCGTAAACCGGGCAAGAAAATAGTGGAGGCAACGGCATACGTTTGTGGTCTGGGATTCTATGAGTTTTCTTTGAATGGCAAAAAGGTGGGTAACAGTGAGTTTGCCCCATTGTGGAGTGATTATGATAAAACTGTTTACTATAACACATACGATGTGACGGAACAATTGCGGCGTGGTGAAAATGTCGTAGGAATCTTATTGGGGAATGGATTCTATAATGTGCAGGGGGGGCGTTATCGCAAATTACAGATCAGCTTTGGTCCTCCCACACTTTTATTTGAGCTGGTTATTAACTACGAAGATGGAACATGTACGACGGTTCATTCCGATAATAATTGGAAATATGATTTTAGTCCGGTAACCTTCAATTGCATATATGGAGGAGAAGATTATGATGCGCGTCGTGAACAGAAAGGATGGAATCAGATTGGCTTTGATGACAGTCATTGGCGTCCGGTAGTCATACAGGAAGCTCCTAAAGGAATACTTCGTCCACAGATGGCGGCTCCGGTGAAAATCATGGAACGGTATGATATTCAAAAGGTAACCAAACTAAATGCGGACCAAGTTGCATCAGCTTCTGTATCAACTAAGAGAACAGTCGATCTTTCTGCTTTTGTGTTGGATATGGGACAGAATTTGGCTGGCTTTCCGGAAATAACAGTACGTGGCAAACGTGGTCAGAAAGTAACTTTGATTGTAGCCGAAGCATTGACAGAGGAAGGTGCTTGCAATCAGCGTCAGACAGGGCGTCAACACTATTACGAATACACTCTGAAAGGGGAAGGCGATGAAACCTGGCACCCTCGTTTCTCTTATTATGGTTTTAGATATATTCAGGTAGAGGGGGCTGTCTTAAAAGGACAGAAGAATCCGCAGAAATTGCCTGTATTAAAGAATATTCAATCCTGTTTCGTCTATAATTCAGCCAGGAAAGTTTCCACTTTCGAATCATCCAACCGGATATTTAATGCTGCCCATCGATTGATCGAGAAAGCGGTTCGCAGCAATATGCAGTCTGTGTTTACGGATTGTCCGCATCGTGAGAAACTTGGGTGGCTGGAACAGGTACATCTGAATGGTCCGGGTTTGTTGTATAACTATGATTTGACAGCATACGCTCCGCAGATTATGCAGAATATGGCAGATGCACAACATTCCAACGGGGCCATGCCGACAACTGCTCCGGAATACGTGATTTTTGAAGGTCCGGGTATGGATGCATTTGCCGAATCTCCGGAGTGGGGTGGTTCTTTGGTTATTTTCCCTTTTATGTACTATGAGACTTATGGAGACGATTCATTGATTAAGAAATATTATCCGAATATGCGTCGTTACGTGGATTATCTCAAGACTCGTGCAGATAAAGGTATTCTTTCTTTCGGATTGGGAGACTGGTATGATTACGGAGATTTTCGTGCGGGATTCTCACGGAATACGCCCGTTCCTTTGGTGGCTACTGCGCATTATTACATGACAGTCATGTATTTGGTACAAGCTGCGAAAATGGTAGGTAATGACTTTGACATTCATTATTACACTTCGTTGGCACAGGATATAATGGTTGCATTTAATAAATGTTTTCTTCATAAAGATACGGCACAATATGGTACAGGAAGCCAATGTAGTAATGCGCTTCCGCTGTTCCTCCAAATGACGCAGGATGCAGATGAACAAGGTAACTACCGACCGGATGCAGATTTGAATGAGAAAGTATTCGCGAATCTGATAAAAGATGTGGAAGCACATGGCAACCGTTTGACTACCGGTGATGTGGGAAACCGTTATCTGATTCAGACATTGGCGCGTAATGGGGAACATGAACTTATTTATAAAATGTTCAATCATGAAGAAGCTCCCGGATATGGTTTCCAGTTAAAATTCGGCGCTACAACTTTGACCGAGCAATGGGACCCCCGTCAAGGTTCTTCCTGGAATCACTTTATGATGGGACAGATTGATGAATGGTTCTTTAATTCACTGGTCGGTATTCGTCCTTCTACCACTCCAAAACAAGGTTATCAGAAGTTCATCATCGCTCCCCAACCTGTGGGAGATTTGAAATATGTCAAAGCGTCGTATGAAACTTTATACGGTACCATTAATGTGGACTGGACTTGTGAGAATGGGACTTTCACTTTAAACGTGTCTGTTCCGGTGAATACTACCGCTGTTGTTTATCTCCCGGGCGGAAAAGAACCGAAAGAAATACAGAGCGGAACATATCAATTGGTTTGTGCAAAATAAAAGAACCTTTTTGTATATATTTGTAGAATTAAAAAACAATGTATTCGTATAAAAAATCATGCAGCATCTTTATTTTAATCATGTAGCATGTTTGAAAAAAACATCTCAATGATTGTCTTCAAACATTGGGAAGAAAAAAAGATTCTATTAGCATGATTTTTTAGAAGGAAACGATGAAATATACTTTAATAATATCGATTATGAATTTACGAACAACTCTTTTTGTCTTTCTTTGCTTCTGTGCAACCACAGTTCTTCGTGCCGAGCGTGTAGATATGCTGAAGGCCGGTGCAAAAGCAAATGGCAAGACTCTTAATACAAAGCTAATCAATTCAACGATTGACCGTCTGAACCGTGGCGGCGGAGGTACTCTTTTCTTTCCTGCCGGAACTTACCTGACGGGGAGTATCCATCTGAAAAGTAATATTACACTGGAGTTGGAAGCCGGAGCTACCTTGCTCTTTTCCGATAACTTTGATGACTATCTTCCTTTTGTCGAGGTTCGTCATGAAGGAGTGATGATGAAAAGTTTCCAGCCTTTGATTTATGCGGTAGATGCCGAGAATATTACGATCAAAGGAGAAGGAACTTTGGACGGACAAGGAAAGAAATGGTGGATGGAGTTCTTTCGTGTCATGATTGATTTGAAAGACAATGGCATGCGTGATGTGAATAAATATCAGTCCATGTGGGATGCAGCAAATGATACGACAGCAATTTATGCTGAAACGAACAAGGATTATGTAAATACATTGCAACGTCGCTTTTTCCGTCCTCCGTTCATTCAGCCCGTTCGTTGTAAGAAAGTAAAGATTGAAGGAGTGAAAATCATAAATTCTCCCTTCTGGACGGTCAATCCGGAGTTTTGCGACAATGTAACCATAAAGGGGATCACCATAGATAATGCGCCCTCACCAAATACGGACGGAGTGAATCCGGAATCCTGCCGCAACGTACATATCAGCGACTGCCATATATCAGTAGGAGACGATTGCATCACAATCAAGTCGGGAAGAGATGCGCAGGCCCGTCGTTTGGGAGTACCTTGCGAGAATATCACTATCACCAACTGCACCATGCTTTCCGGTCACGGAGGCGTTGTTATCGGCAGCGAGATGAGTGGGAGTGTGCGTAAAGTTACTATTTCTAATTGCGTGTTTGACGGAACAGATCGTGGAATCCGTATTAAGTCGACCCGTGGAAGGGGAGGAGTCGTTGAAGATATTCGTGTCAGCAACGTCGTAATGAGCAACATTAAACAGGAAGCTGTCGTATTGAATTTGAAATACAGTAAAATGCCTGTCGAACCTAAGAGTGAACGCACTCCGATATTCCGTAACGTACATATCAGCGGAATGACTGTGACAAACGTAAAGACTCCGATCAAAATAGTGGGCTTGGAAGAAGCGCCGATATCTGACATCGTTTTGCGTGATATTCACATTCAAGAAGGGAAACAGAAATGTATCTTCGAAAATTGTGAACGTATCACGATGGATGACGTAATCGTCAATGGTGAAGTAATTAAAAGCACCACAAATACTACAGATTAACACAGATTTTTAATTCGACTAAATTATAAGAATAATAAATCTGTGAAAATCTGTGTAATCTGTGGTGAAAAAACAACTTACATAAATTAAAAATAAATGAAACGAATCCTTTTTACTATGCTTCTTGCCGCATCTCTTTCGGCCGAAGCCCAGACGCAAACATACGAGACGGAATTTGCCCGTCCCTTGAATGAAGG
>USSR01000012.1 GCA_900557355.1 uncultured Bacteroides sp. | reverse complement strand
GATAAGCACTTACCCAAGGCTCTTCTCCGGCAGCTTTTTTATCCCGGATACGCTGGAAGTCTTCCTCTGTATGCAACCCTTCATGCAGCATAGGTTCCGTTGACGGTTTAAGTTCAACCTGTTCCAAATTTACGTTATTATCAGGAAGAGGAATTTTATTCAAATCAGTTTCCACATTGACACCCGGAAGGTCAATGCCGTCCCCACATCCTACCAAAAACAGGGTAGCAAATACTGCGGTTATATAATATATCTTTTTCATCATATTTTTGGTTTAATGGTACACCATATCTACCATTGATTACGGTGCACCCAATTATAGTTTATTGCTCTACTAACTCTAATTTGAAATTATCTATCTTAGCCCGTCCTTGTTTTACTGTAATCGTACATACAAAACCAATGACAACATCGGTAGGCTCTTCAACAAGAATATCAACTACTACATCACCCGTACCCGAAATAGAAGCGTTTGCCAGACTCTTACTTGGTATATCACTCGTATTTGCCATCTCATTACCTTTACAAACCGCAACATAACCGGTAAAACCTCTGCCGTCATATTCATAAACATGTGCCGTCAACTTATATTTTCCTTTTTGAAGATGAGAAGTCTGATATACCTTACCATCATTTTTAGGATTGTCAAATCCCCAATCTGTTTGTAAAGCCAAACCTGCATCACTTCCATCACCATATTTCGTTTTAAATGCCAAATCAACAGCAGCACCTCCTTCACCAGCAGTCAAGTTAGAGTTCTGAACTATCCAATAAGCAGCTTTTGCCCACTCTCCTTTTTTATGGAATCCTTTATCTCCACCTTCTTTTACATATTCAAAAGGCTGTTTATAGTTCATGAGTACATATTGAGAAATATCTCCATCCGTCGGCAGAGGTCGCAATATATCACTCTCTACGGGTTGTGCAATACCTTCAAACACCATTGTTACTTTTCCACCATTGAAACCTTGCGGAACCGTTACAGTAATAGAAGTCGTAGTAATCTCTTTAACCGTAACGGGTACGGATATTCCCTCAAAAGTAACTGTAACAGAATTCTTATCCGTTCCAAAACCTTTTCCTGTAAATGTTATTTCCTGTCCGGCTTTTACTAATGTGCCATTAGGATAAATATACGGTGTTTCAACAGAAGTGATTTCCGGAGTTTCCCAAACCTCAAATGTGCCCGATTCGCCCATCTCTATTTCCTTACCCTGAATTATCAGTTTAATCTTCACCGGAGCTTCAGATGAAACTCCTTTGGGAACATTCACTACGATATTACCTTTATCATTCAGTGTCACTTTATCACAAACTGTTTCTCCGAAAAAGACCTGAATATTTTCAGCTTTCGTACCAAAGTTCTGACCAATGATCGTTACTTCCGCATTAATATATCCGGCTTTCGTTGAAATGCCTGTTACTGTCGGCATCGGTAATACCGTATATTTCAACTGTGTCCCGATAGTTTCAAACGGAGTAATGACAGTAATTGTATAATCTCCGGCTTCCAACGAAGCAGGTACAGTGAGTGGAATACTCTTATCCGTCAAATTATCTGTATCTATTGCAGCTTCTACAGGTTCTCTGCCAGCTTTAGAGAAAGTTACTTTCAAAGGCTCCAACCCTTCAACAGACTTATCCAGCAATTCTTGCACAAGATTGGTTCCTGTTATTGCAAATTTACTGCCAGCAAAACCTGATGGAACCGGTTCGTCTTCCTTAGGAGTATCAAGCGTTGCATGCTTCAACACAGTGAAAGGATAAGAAGCCAAATCAATCGTTTGTTCTGCCATAATAAGTGTCATAACTCCACTGACAGCTGTCTCGGGAACTTTGGCCGTAAATTCGGTATCAGTAGGTGTACCCACAATCTCTGCCTTGTCTGTGGAAGTCCCGAAAGTCAAAGTATACAGTGTTTTAGAAGAAACAAATTCTTGTCCTTCGAAAACGATACTGGCACCCGGAAAACCATAAGAAGGTTTCACTACGCTGACACCCGGCTTACCAAGTACACGATAAACTAGATCAGTCTCCACACGTTGCCCGAAAACCTCAACGGTTATCTTTCCGTTTGTTGCCGATTCCGGCACTTTCGCAAGGATAGCATCATCGGCGCAGGAGACTACTACTGCCTCCTGGGAACCGATAAATACTTTCACATCTTCTGTTATGATACCAAAATCACTGCCACTAACGGTAAACTCATTCCCAACATATCCTTCTACGGGATCTATCTTTGTTACAGTCGCCACAGGATCAGTGTAACTCATTGGAACAATTTCTTCATTATCCTCGTCACAAGCAGCTAATGCGAAAAGCGAGAGAAAAACGGGAAACAGATAGTTATATATTTTCTTCATAATCTTAATTATATTATCACGATGAATTACTCTTTTTTCTTTTTCCACATCATTCAAGAATCAATTTCAATTCTGTCACCTTAAAGTATGAATTACCTTTAGCCAGAGAAGTCAGGAATCCAATGACAACATCCGTTGTCTCCGTCACTTCAAATGAAGGTGTAACCAACGTACCCGAATCATTCGCTGTTCCCATTTTATCATAGGCCACATAAACTCCATTTAGTTGCTCAAGATCAGCGACATTCGGTATATCACTTTCACTATCTCCTTTAGCTATCAATACGGAAATAAAGTTCCCCGCATCAGTAACTACCAATGTATATGCATAAGTGACTTCCAGTCTGTATTTACCAGGACGGAGCGTAGCAACCTGCCACATTTTCCCATTCGTATAAGCTTCTTTATCCCATCCATTCTGGAATGCTAACGTTAAGCCTTCTTCTGATTTATATTGCATTCCGGAAACAGTCGTATTGCCTTTTGCATTGAACGATGCTGCATTTTGATTCCACACTGCCGGAGTCCACCATTCACCGTTCTTCCAACTTTCATCATTTGCCTTGGCAAACGGCTGCTTATAGTTTTGAAGATAAAGCACTGTCACATCACCCTTCGAGTTAGGATTGAACATTGCACCACCTGTCATTGTATATCCGTGAATAGTCACAGTCACACTACCTGTCTGATAATCAGCAGGAGTTGTCGCAACAATAGTAGACTCATCCACCAGCTCAAATTCGGCCGGCGTTCCATTGAAACTAACAGAAATATCGGATGGATCCGTACCAAAGTTTTCACCTGTTATAGTGACCTTGTCTCCCGTATCGGCTACCCCTTCACCGTCTTCACTATCAGAAGTCACTGTAATGACACGTGGCGTAGGCAGTACTGTATAATGACCGATATTCTCCACCTTTTTATTATAAATCTGTAAAGACAGATTGCCTGTTACTGCAGTTTCCGGCACTTCCACTACCAAACGGTTATTTTTGCAATCGAGTACTTTATTGGATTGGGCTTCACCGAAGAAAACTTTCACTGCTTCAGCACGGTCACCAAAATTGGTTCCCGTAATAACTACCTGTGTAGTGACATATCCGTCCGTAGGATAAATGCTCTCCACTACTGGCACAGGATAATCATAAACTCTATACTTGGGGTCTTGCTCACAACCGGAGAAAAGTGCGGAAACACAAGCAAGTATTGCCAAGTGAAATGTATATTTGAATAAAAACTTCATATAATCTATGGTATTATACGTTAAACGATTGAATGATTAATATCCTGGATTTTGTACCAGATTTGAATTCAGGTTGATTTGATTTCTTGGAATCGCCCACAAATAATCTCCCTTAGTAAATGCGCAGTCGGATGATTTGAGGAGCACTACACAAGGTAATTTGCCTTTACCTGTTTCCACTTCTTCCGTCCCCTTCGTAAAGATAGCCGGATTGAAAGCACTGGTAGCATTCCCGTTTTCGTCTATAAATGCCGTCGGATAGCTGGCATTACCTACTACCGCACCGCAACGAGACTCATTCAGATTCTTCTCCGCAATACCCCAACGTTTCAGATCGTCACAACGGAAACCTTCCATATAGAGTTCCAAAGCACGTTCACGGCGGATCTCATCCAACATTACCTGATTGACTGTCTTACTCGCATTTGCCGGCACTCCTTCCTGAATTCGCTTTGCCAATGCATTTGTTAGGTTAGCAATTCCCGCACGGGCACGGATTTTATTTATCGACTTATTCAACTGGTCATCTGATATTTCACCATAGCGTTCCATCACAGCTTCGGCATAGTTCAAGTATACTTCTGCCAACCGAAGTACCGGATAATTGGCCGATTCATCTTTACTTTGGCGTTGAATATCGGTAATAGCAAACTTGGAAACACCATACCCACAGTTCTCAACTGTCAGGCTCGTAGCATATGAACCTACATAAGAAGTCAAACGGAAATCCCGATTCTGAAATTCGTCCCCCGGATTCTTATATCCCTGGAACTTATCAGACATGCTGACCGGAAGCCCGTCAGTGCATAAAAACATATCAATCAATTTCCGGCTGGGACGCATATCCGTATAAATCACCTGATTCAAATCTACCTGTCCTTTACGCGTTTCCTGACTATATACAGAAGCGATGATAAATTCCTTGTTCGTCGCTCTTCCGGCACCGGCAGGATTACTGGCTTCTTCTTCAATATTAAACAGGTAACGATTGCTCATATTTCTCATAGCTGCAACATTGTTATAATTCCAAAGGGAATAAGCAGCATCTCCCATCACTGTTTCGGATAATTGAACGGATTCTTCCAGAAAAGCATTTACCTGATCGGAAGCCGGACCGGCAGAACCTTCAAAATCAGTAGAAGTACCATTGTACTTACGCCAGGTAGCTTCATAAAGTAACACGCGAGCCTTAAATGCCTGTGCAGCCTGTTTGCTGATTTTACCTTTGTCGGCAGAGGTTATATTCTGTTCCAACGGCAACCCAGCAATAGCCTCATCCAAATCGGAGAGAATCAAGTTGACAACCTCATAACGGCTGTTACGTTTTCCATATAACTCCGGTGAAGTCACGTCGAGAACTTT
Source organism: uncultured Bacteroides sp. (assembly GCA_900557355.1). Taxonomy (GTDB): domain Bacteria; phylum Bacteroidota; class Bacteroidia; order Bacteroidales; family Bacteroidaceae; genus Bacteroides. The sequence continues at coordinate 22,267 of USSR01000012.1, read as the reverse complement.
CGTAACGACAGGCACTCCACCAAAAAACTTCAATAAGTAAAAATAGTTATAGGCACGGAAAAAATGACCTTCGGCTAATTCTTTTTTAATATCCGCTAAATTACCTGTATAGGAAGAAACTGCTCTTTCAAACATGTGATTAGTGGCACGAATATTACCATAGCAATTACCCCAACGGCTATCGTCATTAGGAACTCCCATCACACCGGTCCCCACACCATACGAATATCTGAAACAAGTAGAAAGATCGGATGCCGCATCCATGTGATCGAATATACTTCCATAGGAAGACTGCCATCCCAATAATTGCCCGTAAAGCCCGTTAGCATATTCACGGAAATGCTCCGGAGTTTTGAAATAAATCACATCTGTCTTGGCATCCAGTGGTTCCAAGTCAAGGAACGTATTCACGCATGAAGAAAATCCCAATGCGCAGGTGCAAATTAATATATAGTTCGTTATCTTTTTCATATCTTCTATTCTGTATTTAATTTTCCATAGCTACTATAAAGTGATGTTCAGACCGAACGACCAAGTACGTGCAAACGGGTATCCACTGTTGTTGGAGGCTGCTCCCATTTCCGGGTCGAAACCGTCTCGAATACTGGTAGCTTCCCATAAATCATTACCAGAGAAGTAAACACGTACTTTTTCCAGTTTCACCTTGCGAGTCCATATCTGCGGCAATGTGTAGCCGACTATTAATGTTTTCAAACGGATATAGCGGTTATTCTGCATCATAAAGTCGTTATTCTGATAATTCCAGCGTGCGAGATTCGCATTGGTAGTCAAGCGAGGGAATTCAGCATTCGGATTGCTCTCTGTCCATGTCTTTCCCAAATATGTCGGGTTCTGATTGGCAGTACGTGTTTGAAAAGGATAAGCCATCCAGTCATTACGGATAACATACTGCTTGCCGACACCTTGGAACATTGCGTTCACATCAATACCTTTCCATGATCCTCCCAGTGTGAAACCGAAAACAAAATGTGGATTGGAGTCACCGAGATATTGCAAATCGCTATTCTCATTCCCTGCACCGGAAATCTTATAATCACCATTCAAATCCAAACGTTTGGTATCACCCGGACGCAACCGGCTTGCACTTCCTGCTCCTACACCAGTCAAATCTTCTTTACCCTCTCCATAGAGTGCATAATAGCGGTCTACTTCTGCCTGATCTTTAAAGTAACCATCTGTGCGATAAAGGAAGTACGAATTCAATGGATACCCATTCACGGCTGCATTCCAACCAGCCCCATAAGAATCTGCTCCTTCCATCTCTTTCAACAGACTCTTTGTATCACCAATATTAAAGTTGGCATAGTAAGAAAAGTCTTTAATCTGATCGCGCCATCCAATAGTGAATTCCCAACCTTTTACATTCAAATGACCACTATTCGTTTTAGGAGCTTTACCTCCTAATACACCCGGATATGTGACATTTACCAACATACCGGTATTATCTTTTATAAAATAATCGAATGTAGCTTTCAAACGATTATCGAAAAAGTTAAGATCGATACCAAAGTTTTTCTGTGAAACTTTCTCCCAAGTACGGTCATAAGAAATTAAACCGCCAAAACCTGAAGATACCTGATTGGCAGGTATAGTTCCAAAACCGGCTGTTCCAAGAGAGACAGTAGACACATAATCGTAATCACCCAGCCCGACATCATTACCCGAACTACCGTAACTTAAACGCAACTTACCAAAAGAAAGAACAGGTTTTAAAAATTCTACAAATTGTTCTTCCGAGAATGCCCATCCCAAAGAGACAGAACCAAAGCTTTTGAAACGATAACCGGGAGCAAACTTGGAATTTCCGTCACGACGCCCCATCAATTCAACCATATATTTTTCCGCATAGTTATAATTCAAACGGGCAATATATGAATAGGTACCATTATGAGTCTTTCCTCCACCGTTACCCTGTGTACCCGTAGCCAAATTCAAATCGTAAATTCCGGCATCCTCAAACTTCTCACGGGCGGTAACAACTTTCTTAGTCACCCATTTCTCGGCATTGATGCCGAACATAGCATCTATATTATGTACTTCGGCAAATGTACGCTTATATTTCAATAACCCTGAATAGTACTGATACCGGGCATTATTTGCCTGTACCAAATATCCCGGCTGATGGGAATCTTTAAAATTCAGCACATCTTGCGGAGTACTAAGGGTTTGTGTTGTTTCATATACTAACTTCGCCGTCTGCTCGCCGAACCAATTGTAACACTGTACCGGAAGCGAATAGCGTTCTCTGCGATATTCCTCATTTTGAAATGAAGCAGTACCCTCGAAAGTGATTCCTTTCCAAATATCCACCAATGCTTTAAAATCGACACGAGTAGTCAACTTCTCTCTCTCGTCACGTCCACCATCCGTTGTAGCTGCTGCCGCATTGCGATCACCTACATTACCGAAGTTAGCGTACCATTGTCCATAGGGATTTTTTGCCGGGAAAAACGGAGCATCGTTTCCGTAAAGTGTACGGTCGATACCATGTGTGGGTGTTTCGGTATTTGTTTTAATCATACTGGCTAAAGTCTCCAGTTTGAACCAATCAGTCAATTTGATGCCGTAGTTTAAGCGCAAGTTCAACTGTTTCTGTCCGTCATAGGCTGTAGCCAGATTAGCCTGGTTATCAGCATAAGCTAATGAAATGCGGTAATCGGATTTATCCGTAGAACCTGCTACACTCAAGTTATGCTGGTAAGAATAACGGCGGGCAAACAATTCATCCAGGCGATTGGCATTACCAACGAACATCGTACCCCAATCGGCTACAGTCGACTCATAAATACCTTCAATGCCTTGAGCCATCTTCTTCAGGTTTTCTTCTCCCCAGCCCCACCAGTCATGTTCCGGCATTTCTTTATTGGCTTCCAGCCACATGGAAGCATATTCCTGCATACTGGGAGAGAAAGCCATAATACCATTGGTAGTGAAACGCATATTGAAGCCATAATCAACCGTTGTCTTGCCTTTACCTTTTTTGGTAGTTACCAAGATAACGCCATTAGCTGCTTTCGCCCCATAAATGGAAGCTGAACCGTCTTTCAATACACTAATATTCTCAATATCATCCGAGTTTAGATTTTGGAATGACTCTGAATTCAATACGGGTACTCCATCCACAATAATCAACGGACTACCGCCATTGACAGATGTCAGACCACGAATCTGGAAATTTAAACCTTCATTACCCGGACGTGAGGAAGAACGAGTGACTACCAAACCCGGAGTGGCTCCTTGCAGAGCAGCACCGACATTGGTAATGGCACGACTTTCCAATACCTGGCTACCAATTTGTTCTACCGCCCCTGTCAACGTCGCTTTTTTCTGCGTGCCATAACCCACTACAACAACCTCGTCCAGTGCATTATTATCTTCCTTTAATACCACTTTAAAATCAGAGCGGCCATGAAGGTTAATAATCTGATCTACATATCCGATATAGCTAACTTTTATCTGTTTGGCATCAGCAGGAATATTCAGCGTAAACCGACCGTCAATATCGGTAATTACTCCTGCATTGCTTCCTATGACCACTACATTACAACCAATCAGTGGTTCACCATTCGCATCTGTCACAAGTCCTTTGATGGTGCGGCCCGTCTGGACTACCATCAAACTCTCTTCTACAGAATCATTTGCATAGAGCAATACACCGGGCGAACCACCCAGCAGCATGGCGAAAGCCAATGCGACTCCTTTTGAACATAAGAATTTGGATTTAATTTCCATAATACTATTAAATTGTTAAAGTTAATATGTGTTTTTCCGAATCTGGTATTTAACCGACTTTGGAGAATTCATTTTTCAAATAAGTACGAACCGTTTTACGAGCCAGTAATAATTGACATTCTACTGTACGGGGAGATAAGGACAGCTTTCCTGCAATGGCAGGACAAGAGAGTTCATGATTGAAACTAAGTTCATAAATCTGACGGCGTTTAACAGGAAGAGCTTCCATAACCAGGTCATGCATCTTCTTTAGTTCACGAAAATGAATGGTATCTTCTGTGGTATTCCGACTGGTGTCTTCCATCCTATTATATATGTAGGCGACGAAATCTTCCTGTTTATAATAACGACGGATTTTATCGGTTACTATATTGCGAGCGATGGTAAAAAGCAAAGACCAGACTGTATCTTTGTTCACGAATACCCTGTGTTCCCATAAGCGGACAAAGACATCCTGTGCCAAATCTTCCGCTTCATGCGGATGGCAAATGCGGATAGCGATATAGTTCTTGATATACTCCTTATATTTAAGATAGCATTCAGAGAAGAAGTCGTCAAATGTAGCTTGCTGTTTATTCATGGCATTAAATTTATCCGTTTAACGATGATACAAAAGTAGGAACAAGTTTCAAATTCAAATACCACAAAAGTAACAGATAACAAAACTATCGTAACAAGCGTGTATTTTTGCAAAAACTTCCCATTTCATCGGGATAAATCTAACCGTTACACCAATAAAAAAGGGGATGTCGTTACATTTGACGACTCCCCTGTTCTTATATTTGCATGGATGAAAGCTTTCATCCGGAAGGATTCATTATTTATTTTCCTGTGATGCCTGGAAATCCGGTATACGTTTTACGTTCGCACCTTTCATCACACCTCTTTTGATCGCTTCATTCGTATCGGTGATTTCTTTCTTCACACGTTTATAGTATTCTTTTGTCAGTCCTTTCTCTACTGCTTCCGATTCTGTTACTGCCCAAAGATACTGATAATCCATCAACATCAAATCCGGTGCCACTATTTTAAAGAAAACACTATCATTTGCAAATTTTTCACGTAAGTCTCCCAAATAGATGGTATCTGCAGGATTTACCTCCTTAACATTTGCATTATTTTTTGAACTGCTACCTCCGCAAGAAGATAACATCAAACCTCCTACCAATGAAATTAAAACTAATACTTTCATATCAACATATATTATAAAATAAAACTTTTTCTGCTCCAATGTGAACAAGATCTTACAATTATCTCACTTATTGAGCGCAAATGTAATAATTAAACTACAAACACAAACACAATGTCATTCTTTTCTTCCCGATTCCTCGGCATATTGCTTGGGAAGCATCCCGAACATTTCTCTAAAACACTTCGAGAAATAGCTGGGTGAACTGAATCCTACCCGGTTCGCTATTTCAACAATCGGCAACTGACTTCCTTGTAATAATTGTGCCGCCCGTTTCAAACGGATGCTGCGAATAAAGTCTGTCGGTGTGTGTCCGGTGATGGATTGCAGCTTGCGGTAAAGGCTCATACGCACCATACCCAAATCGCCACTCAATTCTTCTACGCCATATTCCGGATTGTCCATGTTCTTTTCTATGTATTCCAGACACTTCTGTATGAGCTGTTCGTCTACTGAAGTAATGGTGATAGCACTCGGATTTACTTCTATGTTTTTACGGAATTCCTGTTTTCTCTTTTCCTGCTGCTCTATCAGCTTTTCAATGCGTACCATCAGCATATCAAAGTTGAAAGGTTTCGACATATAAGAGTCTGCTCCTACTTCATAGCTGTTAATCTTGATATCATCGGCAGTACGGGCTGTCAATAATATCACAGGTATATGGGAAGTCTGCACGTTCGTCTTGATCCGACGGCAAAGTTCGATACCGTCTACTTTCGGCATCATAATATCGCTGATAATCAGGTTCGGATTTTCCTCTATCGCTTTTCGCTCTCCTTCCTCGCCGTCTGCCGCTTCAATGATTTGATAAAAATCTTCTAACTGTTCTTTCAGGAAAGTACGGAATTCCTGATTGTCCTCCACTAACAACAGTTTCTTCAGGTTATCATCGACTGTAGATGTAGTGGTTTCTTTCTCTTTAATGTCTGGTGTTTCCGTTCCGATGATTTCTTCCGGCAGTTCGTTCGGTTCCGGTTTCAGGTCCATCGGCAACCAAACGGTGAATACTGATCCACGATCTATCTGACTGTCCACTTTAATACGGCCACCATGTATATTTACATATTCCCTTACCAAATGAAGTCCGATGCCACTGCCTATTTTTTCGTCCCCTTCATTTCCTACCTGATAGAAACGGTCAAAGATATAAGGAAGGTCTGATTCGGATATTCCGATTCCAGTATCAGATACGGATATTCTCACGTAGTTTCTTTCTTCTATCTCTTCTGTCGCGAGCTGTAAGTTCACTGTGCCTCCCTGCGGTGTATATTTGAAGGCGTTGGACAAGAGATTATTCATAATCTTATGTACCTTATCCCGGTCGAAGAACATATAAAGCGCTCTATGTTCAGATTGGTTCACAAAGTTAAGGTGCTTCTCTACTGCCATTGGCATGAAGTTGTTATAGGCAGAAACAATAAATTCCTCCATATCGCCGTTCATCAGATGCAACCTCTCTCCTTTCATTTCCAGTTTGCGGAAATCGAGTAGCTGATTCACCAATGACAATAGGTTTTGAGCATTCTTATAGATGGTATTCAGTTGCTTTTTCATCGCATCGTCTGTCAATCGACGTATCACCATGTCTAATGGCGTGATAATCAATGTCAGCGGAGTGCGGAGTTCATGGCTTATATTTGTGAAGAAGCGGAATTTCATCTGATCCAGTTCTTCTTTCTGCTTCAACGCTTCCTCTTCTTGCATACGAATCATCTTCTGCCGGTTGCGGCGGTTTATTACGTAGATCAGCCCGAAGATTAAGAGAATAACTAAAATTACATAGAAAATACGAGCGGCCAGTGTATCCCAGAACGGGGGATGAATGACAATTTTGAATGCAGACTCCGGTCCCCATATCCGGTCGTTTCCGGCAGCGGACACACGGAAGATGTATTCGCCCGAAGGGAGATTATTATAGACCACACGTCCTTGTCCATTCTCAAAAAGGGTTTCCGTCCATTCTTTGTCAAATCCTTCCAGTTGGTAACGGAAAGAGGTTTGAGAAGGATTAGGGAAGTTCAGACCAGAAAACTCAAGTGTGATATAGTTCTCATCATATTTTAATTGTACTTCGTCCGAATAACTTAATGCTTTATCAAATAAGACACGTCCGTTATATGCTTCGCCCGAAACAACCGGAACATTAAACAAGCGGAATGAAGTAAACAGAGGACGATTGAGGCACTGATTATCTATCATGTTTTCTGGTGAGAAAGCAATAAAGCCGTTCATCAGCCCCAGGAAAAGCTGATTGTCCCTGGTCATTAACGAAGGGAAACTATATAAATCATCCTGACGGATTTCATCTTCCGACAGACAGCTGATTACATGAAAGCTGTATTTATCTGCTCTTCTGTCTACTTTTATCTTATAAATAGAAGTGACTGTCGAAATCCATATATCATGGTTCTTATCTTCCACTACGTTCAGGATAGCTTTAGACAGACCTTCTTCTTTCCCTAATGTGTAGCTTTGCCCATTGTAAGTCAAAACGCTCAAGCCATATTGTGTAGCAAACCATAAAGTTCCCTCATGGTCTTTGAGTATCTGATTATACTTGATACTTCCCTGATTGAAAATAGAATTAGCCTGGCCGTCTTCCTCCGGTATCCATATTTTATTCGTTGCAGGATCGTAAATGTAGAGTCCGTTATCACTGCCTACGACCAACCGGGATTGATTATCTATGGCCAATGCATTCGCTACTTTATATTTTTTGAGTTCGGGAAACTGTTCGGACAATAAGTTTATTTGCCCGTTTTCAGGATTGAATAATCCTACACCACCATATATACTTACCCACAATCGACCGGAAGAATCTTCGACCATGACACGGATATTACTGAAATCCAATTCATTCTGATAATCCGTATCGGGATAATCGTAAGATTGTACCTTTCCATGATCTATGCAGTAGAGCCCATCGTGGTATGTTCCGACCCAAACACGCTTCTTGCTGTCCTCATAAAGTACACGGCAATTCTTCTGACTGAATTCATGATAGAATCTGTTCATGCTTTTAGTCTCCGGTTCATAGCGATAGACACCCTGCGTAGTACCCATCAGAATTTCTCCTTTAGATGTTTCGAGCATACAGCGGATTTCCTCTCCTTTCCAGTCGCCATTTATCATCTTCTTATTGTACAGCACTATTTTATTCATGCTGGGATGATAATAACACATTCCCTGATTATAAAGTCCTATCCAAACGGAATTATTTTCCCGGTCGCAATAGATGCTTTGAATACCGTTTCGTACTGTATTACCTGATAATAAAGGAATATCCAGTGTCCGGGTTACAGAGAAATTGTGCATATCAATGACATAGAATCCATCGATAACGGTTCCTACCCATGCATTTCCACCTTTATCCACATCCATAGAAGTAAACCATGAATAGTGTCCGAGTTGGATACCTGAAATTTGGTTCCATTTTTTATTATAGACATCATAATAGCCTACTCCACGATCCCACATCAACCAAAAGTCACCATTATCGAGTATCTTCAAAACCACACGGTCATCCGGTTTCAGTTGGTCTTTCAGGAAATCAAGTTGATGCACGAAACGTTTCTTTTCTAAATCGTAGCAACGGATAGCCCCTTTCTGATGAACCATCCAACTGTATTTTCCATGACTTTCTACTCCGAGTAATCCTCCATAGTATTCCATAAACTCATCATTCCTACAAACCTGTTCGATTGATTTTGTCTCTGCATCGTACATATAGACAGAGGAACCCGGCGTCAGAAACCAACAATGTTTCTCTGAATCAATAATCAGGTCCGCCACTTTATCCTTTAAGCCGAATTGTTGAAATAAAGAATCTACGTTATAGATGTACTGTTCGGTAGTCAAATCGAAGACGCGTAGGCTCTTGCGTTCTTTCATCCACAAACGTTTGTCGGCATCAATATATTGTTCGGGAATAATATGGTTATATGCTATCGAATATTCGCCATGAATATTGAAAGGGAAATTTGAATAGTTCGCACCATCATACAGGCTTAATAACACAGTACTTCGCACACCGATACGTCCGTCGGGAATGGGGAAAACGCTTTTTACATAGTTATCCGGTAATCCTTCGACAACTCCAATCTGGCGGAATACATAAGGGGATTCTTGCGAGCTAATATAACCCGGATACAATAATCCCATTAGTATGATTAACAAACATATTCGAATTTTCATGGCCATCTTTTTTTGTAGTACTATTATTAAGTACGAACGAAGAATCAAATCCCCTTATCCTACTTTACTATTATTTTCTGAATTTCGAGTTTATCTCCGGCTTGCTCTATCTGTAAACGAAGTACACAAGCTCCTGCGGGAAGAGTGAGTTTTCCTATTTCTCTTTCCGTCCATTGTATAGAACTGGGTAATTGCATGGGTTCTGTCTTTACTTCTGAATCAGAAGCTACGGACAATAAAGAATTTCCTTTTGATTGATAAACAAGATAAACGGTATAATCTCCATCGGTAGGAATACTTACAGTATAATTCATCCATTCTCCATCTTCTATTTGGGTAACGACGTAATTATCTTCTTCTTTTCGTAGCTCTACTGCTCCGTCAGGTCTGTATTCGTTGCCACGTTTCTTTCCTACATTGTGATAGGTATGCCCTTCGGGATCTTCCGCAAGACAATAATAATCGTAATCGGCAGCCGATATTTCACTAGGTAGCAAATGAATTCCTGATACACGCTTTCCCGTAGAGAAAGAAACGGGATCGCCTGCCATCCAGGGAGTCAATCGCTTGGTCAATGTTCCCCAGCCAGTCCATTCATAAAACCAGTTGGGTGCTATCCCCCAGTTTTCGCAACCGTGATGTTCTATCATATAATCACGGTAACGTTTCAACCAAGTATAGTTGTTCTCCGGCAATCCAGCACGTACTGCATAATGCGCCAATGCCATTTCACGAGTTCCGCCACTACCTGCTACGTCTCCACGTCCGTGAGGAGATACGGCTACGGATTCCCAACGTCCACTACGGCTTTTTATCTGGAGAAATTTTCCGTTCTCAAAGGTAACTTCATTTGAATTCTTACTATAACTTGTCGGTTCCCAAGGCTCTTTTTGCTCTTCATAGGTCTGGACTTTAGAGAGGTTATAACGATAGTTCCATTCCAAACCAAGAAGCAAACGGTTATTGAGACAATTATACAAAGAATCTCCCTGATTCCATGCCATTTCTGCGATAGCTACATAATTGTGGATACCTGCCAATACATATCCCTGGTCGCGACTCGACTCCTGACATTGACCGTTTGGATAGATATAATACTGTAGCTGTTCATCGTATCCATAATCTGAAATCTTGTTTTCTCTTCCTTCCAATTTATAATCAAGCATGGTTGGTGATTTCTTAATCGGTTCTTTGCTAGTGACCGTCGGTCCTGAAGGATAAGGTAAATCATCCGGTCGATGCTTCATTCCCAATAAATAACGGTAAGCACGGTCATACATTACTTCGTTATCTAAGTAAATCCCCATTGCCATCATTCCACGAGCAGCGAAAAGTCCTTGATTACCAAACCTTGCGGCATCGAAATTAAAAATATTCCAATAGAATGTAACTCCGTTCTTTGAATCATCCCAGTAATTTGCATATTTGGAAGAGAAATCTTCCGTATTGCTATATCCAGGATAGACCAACATATTTTTAAAACGTTGCTGGTCTTCTACTTTCCAACCGGAATAATCACGCATTAATTCGGCGGCATCAATTAAAAGGTAAATCTTTCCGTTATCTAATGGTCCTGTTCCACGACTACTTGTATTGGTATAATAAGAATTAGCATTCAGATATTCGACCGCTTTACGGGCATAAGCCTCATCGCCCGTCAGATGCCAAAGCAATGCTAAGTCATGTGCCCGCCTGCCATCTACTCCGATAGTAGCATTAAAACGTCCTTCTCTGATTTGTTTTCCCCGATTGATAACTTGCGTATTGAGTGAAGAATAGGGAGATTCCTTTAATTTCAGAAAAGTAGAATAATAAGGCTCATGTTTCGCCTTGACCATAGCTTTCATCCGGTCTAAATCACCTTGGGTATAGGTGATTCCGGGATGGATAAAGTTACGTCGTTGCGCTTGCACTCCATTTTGAATATTCCCAATCCATACAATCCCAATAATCCATATAATTTTGTTAATCATAGTGCGATTCGTTTTTTATACAAGTGATAAGCAAAGATAGTATTTAGTAATAAAAAGGAGTTCAAAGTGAATGAAACATTTACTTTGATTAGCATAAACCCGGGAATAAAACTCTTGTATTTATACTCATGGTTCTCTTCCAGACTCCTTAATTCTGATTCCAGTGCAGCTTTGCTCTCATCTATTAATAGATAAGTTATTATCTTCCTATTGCAAAGTTCTTTCCTTCTAATACTAAAGTTACTCTTATCTAATAGAAATCTATAATTGCAAGCTTTGATTATAAAAACGAAAGTTTCATTTATATAATTGCAAGTTCTAATTATATAAATGAAACTTGCATTTATAGTTTATGTTTAACCTAAAGAAAGTTTGATATTAGAAGAAAAGAAGTTTGCACCTAATACAAAGAGATTTTTCCATTCATACTTCATATACCAGATTATGCTATTTGACTGTGATATTCTTTATGTATTCATTCGTGATAAAATCATCTATATTTTTCATCTTCATGCCGTTGATAATCACATTATCGAAGATGATATTCTTGACGGAACGTTCTTTATCAAACCCTTTCAATAGAGATGGATTCTCCCCTACTCCATTATAAATGATATTCCGAAAAATAATATCTTCAATTCCCCGGCCGGGTTGCTTATCATACTTTGAATTGAAACGAACATTAATATGAAACAATCTTCCCTCCTGGATATTCTCTACACGGATATCCTCAAATAATGCCTTGCGTACCAAGTTTTTATCACCGCAATCCACTGCCATACAGCCCTGATAAAGAAGATCATCTTCATCATGTTCCAGAATATCGACATTACGGACAGTTATATTCTCAAGAATCTCTCCAGCCTTATCGTCCGGGTTACCGTGTCCTCCAATGTTGATCGGATGAGCAATATCCGCCCAAAGGATTGAATTCTGTAAAGTCACGTTACGACTTCCTCCGTAATAGTTCCAGCGATGGGCATAGATGGCAATACAATCATCACTGTTCCGCATAAAAACATTGTCTATTAATACGTCACTGCAACACATCAGATCTATGCCATCACTCCATCCTTTACAACTAAAAGACTTTAAATTATTGATGGTCAACCCTGTAGACTCACCACCAAATACTGTATAGTGATCTGGATTTATAACTGTAATACCGTCAATCCATATATTTTTAGAATGAGTAACTTCTATTCCACGGATCGGATGGTCGAGAATACCACGCCCGACAATGCGTACATTTTCAGCTTTGTCAATCAATAATTTAGCTTTTACAACAGCTCCGGGAGCTAAATAAACAGTAGTATTGGAAGGAATCTGTATCTGTGTATTCGGCAAATCTTTCGGACGATGGACACCCGGTCCGAAATACATTACTTTGTCACTGCTTTCAGTATAAGTTTCTGTTTCTAAAGGATTAGCAAACAAATGAAGATTATGCAAACGATCACCGTTAAACTCAATCGACAGGCATTGAGGTCTAGTGAGTGTAAAAAAGATAGCATTGTGGTTTACCGTATGTTGTATACCTATTGCTAACGGACGGATTTTCACATCCTGAATGGTGCCATTGTTCTTTTTCACCATCACTTCTACGGGACTGCCTATATCAAACTGTACCATTGAAGCAGATTGTACCCGATCCATATCTACTTGGACTTCATATTCGAATACATCTTTCCATTCACCGCCTGCTTCACGTACTTTGACTGTATAATCATCATTATGTGGCATACCAGTGTTCAATCCTTCCGGATAGGTTACTAATTGGGCATTCCCGAATGTCGAAAATGCAATAGCTATTGCTAACAAACATTTTCTTTTACCTGATAAAACTCCTACTATATTCATATCACTAAACTATGTTATATTTTAATTATTCTGTTTATTGAAGTTCTTTCTAAAACTATACTTTCTATTCCACCCAGGTTGGCAAACTGGTAACAGAAACTATAGAAAAAATAACCAATGCAAAAAATCTCCTTTATTGTCTATTACGAACAATAAAGGAGATTTACCTAGAACATTCCAGTTTTTTCTGTCTTCTTATTTTTTACTTTTTACATACGGTTCTGCATATTGAGTCGGCAGTGCTCTCGATATGTCTTTGAAACATTTAGTAAAACTAGTATACAATACACCTTCCTATTCTTTATTATAGCTTTATTCGAACGGAACTGCCAAGTACTAGAATATGAATTGAAAACGTCCCTGTACTACACTAAAGTTTGTGCTTTCGATCTCTTTGATATGCGAGCCGGGGATGAAGTAGCTATAATTCAATTTGACAGCAATGTGTTTATTGATATAGTAATTCAATCCGAAGGAGAGGTCTTTCTGTGTTCCGCCTTTTATTCCGGCATCATTCAGAGAGAGATAATTGAAACGGGCACATAGTTCAAGTGCTTTTCCTTCCGGTCTTCCGGGACAGGCTACTTCTTCGTCATACAGATAATTCTGTCCCAACAATAGCCAGGAACATTGCAGATAAGCTCCTTGTGCCGTATAGTTCTCAAAACCCTTTTCCCGTTTTACATGGGCGCGGATGTATTCACCCTGAAGAAAGAATTTATGATAGTAAATTAGCAGTTCGGTTCCTATTTTAAATTGGGATGCTGCATGATCTACATCTGCTTGTATTAATGTACGATTATCAATCGTGCTCACGCCCGGAGATTTATAAGTAAACGTATTCCTGTTCTCATCTTCGGGAAGCGTGCCGTCCGGTGTACGATGGATAGCTGCTAATCCTATATGTATCAGTTTCGCTTGCTCATAAAGTGGACGGTAAACCAAACGTCCGTCAATGGCATATCCTTGCGATGCGTTTTTCAGGTTGCTCAAATCATTATCGGTAAAGAATCCGCCACACAGATAGTAATATTGGGTACGATAGGAATAGGCTACTCCCATACGTCGGCTATTTGTCAATGCCAGCACAGCTCCCGGAGATTGGTTGAAGCGAAGATCAAATGTACTACAAATCATATCGAGACTGAATGGCTCATAGAATTGTCCTATCTGAATGGAACTATTCTTATAGGAATAGGTGGCAAAAGCATCTTTGATGGCTACTTTGTTTCCGGCATATCCCATTTCCAGTTTCATTCCCCAGTTCTGATAGGTAGCTTTTACACCGATGCGAAGGTCATTAAATTCCGTGCCGTTGCCAAAGTTATTCGGATTCTTCAGATACACTCCTCCATCCATTAATAGACGCCCGGTGATTTTATATTGTATGCCATCGGGCAGATTCTGTGCCGTTATCCGGGAAGTCGTTAGTATTAGAGATAGAAGGAAGGAGAATTTCAAATATAGTCCTATTATTTTCATCGTCCACCTTTTATCAAATTTGTGAAAAAGTAGTTGGCTCCATACCTTCTCCCGTAAATTTTATCCCGTTGCTCATTTCGGCTTCTTTCGCTTTCTTCAGCTGTTTCTCTTTTTTATAGCGCTGTATCAGGTAAATCATGGAGCAGGTGAAAGCAACCGTACAGATCAGTCCTACGTAACCGGATAATATATTATAAAATTCCAACCAGTTTATGTCTACATGGGCAAATTCTTTGAACATCAAGACAAGTACAGTTCCCGTATATCCGATAAAATCAATGGTCACAATGAAGAAACCGACATTTCCTTTTATCTTGAAACAAGCGATGAAGCGGTCGAAAAAAATGCTTTGAAAACAGAGGTAGGCAATATACAGACAGAGACTTTGGACAAACAGCCAGGTGATTGCATCCAATTGCAGAGAATCATAATTGAAAGATATAAAACTCATGGTGGCTGTCCCAAGTACGACCAATCCCAGCAGGGCAACCAAAACTTTTATGTTACTTTTCACAAAGACCATCGCTCCGAATAACGCCAGAATTATTAATGTAACGACTGTATCTACCTGCGCAAACATCCATGAGGACTGTCCGTTCATATCAATAATCTTCACCAGGAAATCTTCCTTAATATCTCTAAGCACTACCAACATTAGGTTAGCTACAAACAATAATACAAGAAATGGCATAAAGTCGATGAACAGTTCTTTCCGTTGCTTGCCATTCAGAGTTACACGACTACTCTTTTGTTCTATATCTTGTGCCGTAGGTTGTGGCAAACGGGTTAAGCTATATCCCAAAAGAGCCAATAAAGGAAGTGCAAAAGCACCGATAAGTGCCGGCATCCAAAATTCGCTGACGTTCAATGTATTCATAACGAACAATCCGATGGATTTTGCCGTTCCCGAACTGATAACAATACTGATTCCTAAAAGACTGGCCAAAATATCCGTAGTGCGGCGACCTTCGATAAAACTGAAAATAACTCCCCACATACAGCCCAATGACAATCCATTGAAGAACATGGCAAACATATTATAAGGAGTGGGAAGTGCTCCGAACGCAACCAATGACAATTCCGCTACGGCAATGGAAACGAGTATAAACTTCAGGCGATTCTCTCTCTTCAATTCGGAAATCAACTTGATACCTATAAACTTGGCTATCAGATAACCTGCTATCTGAATGATAGTAACCAGTACTTTATAATCAAAGCCGAATGCTTCTATCCCGTCAAAAGTAGCAGCTGTGAAAGGTTTGCGCAATGTATAAACCAGTGAGTAAGAAAGAAGGGCTGCTCCACCTGCCCATAGAATAAAGAGGAAATCGGCTAATCTTCTGTTTGAACTTTGTTTCGATATTGCTTCAGTAATCGTTTTCATACGTTTTCGTTTTAATTTCTGGAGCAAAAGTAGAGGAGAATAGCAAGGGAGAAAATGAATTCTAAAGATTCATTTTATTCATTATCAGGTAGAAATGGAAGTAATATTAATGTAACGTTTATGTAACCGTAATTTCTTGGAAATGGAATACAAAAAGGGTTGCACAATCACTAATCCGGTATTGCGCAACCCTTTTTATTCGATTTCTTATTTTTCTTCTTATTGGAAAGTAGGCATCTTGAATCTGTACAATAATCCACCTACCATGGAAGCTACGCGGTCAGGTCTTCCCTGTTCGGAGCCATCGTATGTATCGGTACGGATACCGACTTTAGGTTCGGCATACAGATACAAAGAAGAAGCCACTTTCAGCTTTACCTGCACACCGGCATCCAGTCCCGGCACTGCTCGGAACTTACCGTAACGGCGTACCAGTCCGGCCGTAACTCCCACAAAAGGAACAACATCTATCACATGATCGGGGCTGTATCCTTTTGCCAATGTGGCCAGACTCATCATATAATCCATACCCAAACCGGCATAATGAAGATTCATCTTCGACGACGTTTTGGCCTTGTACATAATTGTTCCATTTACCCGCCATGCAGATAACGGAGTGTACCATTTACCTATGCTTCCTTTTGCTTCTACACCTGCATTCTTCACCAAATCTTTGTTGGCTACGAGCAAGCTACCCAATCCAAGTGCACCGGAGATGAAGTAACGCTTGTCATCCTGACCAAACACGCTGCGATTGGCTGCTTTTGAATAAGGAACAAAGCGATAGTGGAAACCTGCATTGACTCCTACCATTACGTCTTTCTGCATAAAGCCCAGATTACCTTCAATGAATTTATCTCCATACAAGCGAATCTGCGGTTCAATGTACAAACCAAGAAAATCATTCACATGCCATAATCCCTGTATGCCTGCATTAATACCCGGTTGGAACTTATGGTCTGATTTGGAAGTATAAGCAAGGTTGACACCTACTGAACCTATTAAATCAAAGATACGATCGGGGTTATATCCACTCATGGTAGACGTTATGTTCCACAAGTAATCAAGACCACCACTGACGCTGGCATGTCTAAGTTTGCCCGCTTTAACACTTCCCGGAACTACATAGTTCGTAAAGAATCCACCCGTACCCACCAGGCGCAAACCGGAATAAGGGCTCAACCACTTACCGATAGAGACAGAAGCCTGCGGACCTAAAGAACCAAGGTTTTCAAGATTCGTCTTATTCAGGAACATTTGCACACCGATTCCCGAAGTCATAAACAGATTGTCTGCGATGTGATTGCTTGAGAATCTGTTCTTCGGACGTGCCGCACGGTCAATCGTATGATAAGTCAAACCAAAATTCAACTCTCCGAGCTGATCCGTATTGCCACCTACTCCGCGACCTCCTGCATATCTCTTATTATACACATTGAGGCGAGGTTCTATAAATAAATCCACAGAACGGTTGATACGGAAACTTCCTTGCACACCGACTCCTATTCCCGGAGCATACTTGGCGGTTTTATCCACTCCTTTCGTACCTGCCAGGTTAACTCCGGCAATACCGATCAGACTAAATATTCTGTCTTCATCATATCCCCAAAGAACATTATTGATATTCAACAGATAGTCCGCATGCAGATCGACATGTTTAAAGTAGCCGCTTGCACTGCCCGAAGGGGTGTCTGAAAGTCCAACCGTCCCGGACAAACGCAGACCGGAAGAAGGACTGAACCATTTACCGATTCCGGCAGAGAACTGGGGACCTAATCCTTTAATCGTATTCTTGATTCCCGGAACTTTCAGTGTACTGATACCACCGGATAAAGAGATAAACATATGATTCAGGAAGGAACTTTTATCGAAATCATCGAAATGAATCTTAGTTCCCATCGGAGCAGCAGGCATATAGGTCAGACCTACCAGAACCGAACCAGCCATTTTATAGTTTCTCCAACTTTCCGTATACGCAAAACCGTCATTATACCATCCGATCCGCGGTTCTACAAACAAATCCAATGTAGAAGAAAGACGTACATTTCCCTGTAAACCGAGATGAGCGCCGTAATAAAGCTGACCGCCGCCTTTCAAATCCGGATACTTTTCGGAACGATCGCTATTGTCGCCCACCTTAGAATAACCGGCTTCTATACCTGCAATCCCTACTAACTCAAAACAACGGTTTGCATTGTATCCGTATGCCAGGGAGGACATATTCAACAGATAGTCCAGGCTGCCGCCACCCATTTTTATTTTAGAATCGTAGATACTCGACGGCAGATAACCTAAATTCACCCCTATCCGAAGTCCATGAACCGGAGTAATCCACTTTCCCATAAAGAGATGGGCGGTCATTCCCATTCCATCCTGACTATCTCCACTTGTTAACAAGCTGTATGGCCCTATTCCGGCAGAGAAAAAGAGATGTTCATTGAATTTATTGCTCTCGAACTTTTCATTTGCAGGCCGTTTCTGTAACATATATTGCAATGCACCATAATCCTGTGCCTGTAAGGTAACAGCAAGCATCAGGAAGATTGCCACTGCTACATATTTATTGTTGATTCTGAAGATATTCATCGTTTACTCTTGTTGTATATATCATTATTTAATTTTCTGCTCTTCCGGCAGCAAGTCAATAATATCACCATCCACCTTCGCTACTTCCAATAAGGAAGGATCAAGTTCAAGGGCCTTCTCAATGCTCATAATCGCATCACCTATTTTCTCCAGGCGGTTGGCGGCAATCGCTTTTATATAATATTCGCGGGCGGTCTCTACATCCATGGTAGAAATCTTATCCCATGCTTCCTGATTCTTCTTCATTGCCAGCAGCATCACCACCTCATTGAAAGGGCTGGTAGCCGCCACCTTTTCGAAAGCATCATTATAATAACCGGCCAATGCCTGAACAATGGCCTGCAAATCTTCAGAAACCGCTTCTTCGGGAACCAAGGTCAAGACTGAATCTGCTTTTGTATATTTCCCTTCATGCAGCAAGGCAATAGCCTGATTGGACAATAACTCCGCCGGTGCCGATTTACTGACAAACGGTTCGAGAATACGTGAATCCGGAGTATCTTTCTGTATCGTTGCCACTGCCAGTTCATTGGCTGCATACGTAAAGTTATCATAAAGTTCAAGAGCTTCCCTGCAATACTTTTCCCTTTCGTCGGGAGTTTTTGCTGTCGTAATCATACGGTAATATTCGAAACGGGTCAGTTGCTTCGGATTCTTTCTGTAAAGTTCTCTAATCTCGTCGTCCGTCAAAGAACGGAAGATTGAATAACCATACGTATATTGCACCTTTCTCAATTTAGGCAGATAAGTAGCCGCAAGTTCCTTGTAGAAAGGTTTCGATTTCAAGACCCCATTCAACCGGTAAGGAGTAGCTGCATATTGTTTGATTAAGTCCTCTACTTCTTTAGCCAGTTCCGGCTTGGAGTTTTTTTTCAGCAATTCAGCTACCTCCTTCCAGGAGGCAACCGATGCATCCGATTTCACCTCCAACAGTTTACGTGTTTCCGGGTCCAGTTGTGCCAGTATACGTTCCAGGGCTTTATCCGTACGCAATTTTGCCAGACGAAGATTCGTCGCGTAAGAACCGTCCGGCGAAGCCACCCCCGTAATATGAAAACTCTTCAAAGAGGCATCCGGGTTCGTCTCAATAGCACGTAATTCCTGATTCAATCGGTTCAGTTCCACCTGATTTTGTGGATTCTTATCATCCAGGTCGGCTTTACCTACCAGGAAGGTTAAGTTTACCTCACCTTTCGTATCCCGCAATTGCATCACGGGTTTCGGAAGATATTTCTCGTCCGTCAGGCTGAAAGCGGAGAATTTATACTCCAAGAAACGAAGCGGGTTGACCGTTCCGCGTGCAATGGAGAAAGAGTCACGATAAATGATATTCCGGTAATTTTCCATCGCCAGATGCACATCTGCACGGTAGTCATGTTGCAGATATTCTATATAGATAGAATCATGGTAAGCAATAATATCCCCCTTGCGTGAAGAAGTAGTTTTCACACGGATGTAATCGTGCAAAGGATCTTTATCCATATCATAATCGTACATTCGATTTTGCGTTGTATTATAAGTATCCCCGTCAAATACAACAGGACGCATCAACAGACGCTTTTTCAGTGTCACATCATAAATGGAAGGCTGCAATACCAAGCGACGATGTGAGTTAAACATCTCCTTAGGCACCGGGACACGGGTTTTCAGATGAAAATAATTACCTTTGATTTCGATGTCCGTAGGTTCCGGAATCACTTTGTCCTTCACTTTGGAAGTAATCGTAACTTCGTCCAGTTCGATGACGGCATCTTTCAATACTACATTCAGAATCTGCTTTCCTGCCACCTTCACTGTTTTGTCTTCATAACCGACACATGTAAACTTCAACGAGCCGTTTTTCTCAACCAAGACACTGTAACGACCATCCTCGTCGGACATTTCTATACGTTCGTCATTGACCGGATTCAACACATTTACATTCGGAACACTTTTTCCCTGCGGGTTTGTGATATGCCCCTGCACGCGGATCCGTTGGGCGGATACATTCATACCGACGAACATCATCGCCACGAGAAGTATACCTGTTAATCTATCACGTTTCAAATTGATTTTCATTCTCTTTTCTGACTAGCTAATGTTCGTTATCGAATAATATAAACAAAGGATACCCCCAGTTTGACAGGTGCAATGGTGGTCTTACTATCGTTGACCGCACCCGGTTTCGGAGTACCCTTATCATACTTAAACTGACGGTAGCGCAACACACCCACTCCGGCAGTTGCTTCGATGTTCCAATGATCGCCCAGCACCCATGCGTATCCATAGGTCAAACCGGCGGCGTATGCATCGCCTTTGTGATGCACATCTTTTACCATCATATCAAAATTATTCACGAAAGCGGTGATTCCAAGAAAATGACTCACCATCGGACGATTTAGCCAGTAACGAACTTCAGGCTGAAAATGCGTGAAAGTCGTTTTAAAGTTGTCTGTACTGATTGGGTTCGCAGCAATCCCCATGTTCAAGGAGACATGACTACCCAATACAAATTCTGCTTCTACATTCGGACTGGCGGTCAGCCAACCCAATGCATTTGTCTTTACAGCCACCCGTTGTGCGTGCACATGTACACCACAACATAATAACAGAAATGATAACGCAGCTATTACCCTGCGACCATTTCTCATCACATATACCATCATTTATTTCCCACTAAATATTTCCCACTAAATATTTACCCACAAAAAAAGGGCTTACTGTCCATTTTATATACTACTTGGACAGAAAGCCACAAAATTAGAAAAAATATAGTATTAAAAACGTTTAAACACGCTTTTTTTGTTTTTTATTGCAACAATTTCCATCTTAGGCCATAATATACCATACTACGGATAAGATATACAATTTTTCTTTATTACCAATGAAACATCAGATACGCAACAACATAGGCTCCGACGCAGCATCGGATTTTATCTTCTTATCGCCGATAACAACCGTACAGGGAGCAGAAGAAATAATATACCATTTCCCTTCTTTCTTTTCGAGCAATACATTAGCGGCATTGTCGGTCTGAATCATTACCCCGGGTGCAACCAATTGGGTTCCATTCCCTAAAAACAACGTCCGGTTTCCTGCATATTCATTGCTGATAACAGCATAATCCGCTTTCACTTTCATTCCTTGATAAGTAGCGGTTTGTGCAGCATCAGATAGAGAGAAGATATGATCTATACGTCCGTTTTTGCTTTTCACACAGATACCGGCAAAGTCTTCCAAACCTGCTCCTTCTGCATCAAAGTAAGAGACGGACTGAATAGCAGACGGTTCCTTTTTCGTACTCGGTTCATATATCGAGACAAAAGGACGATTCCAAGCTTCTCCATGCTGACGGGCAACAAATGTCAGCGTCGGCTGCTCCTTTATATTATAGGGCATATTCGGTGTACGGCTTAGCCCTTCGGTCATTGGCGCCAAAGCCGTAAAGACTTCACGATCCGGTTCGCCTTTCATCCAAAGATTCATGTATATATCATCGCCGTCCTTATCTTTCATATCTATGGTGAAAGTTGCTTTGACATCCTTATTGGTCGCAGCCACTTTCTTATCATATAAATAGGAATAAGCGTAAAGATGTGCGCCTGCAAAGGCGAGTTCTTCCGTAGGCTGGAGATTCAGGTCGCTGCCATCTGCTGCCGTCAATGTCAAAGTCTGCCCAAGGTTGTGATAGAAGTAATCGTGCATCTTATCGCCTCCTTTCTCTTTCCGGCTGCGGAATACATCGACATAATACCCCGTCTCCGCCCCAGTAGTGACAATACTCATCATACGGGTCTGATCCGCCCTGCTTTCCGGTTCACGAAAATAAAGGTTACTGTAAGTAACGGACGTAAATGCTTTGCCCAA
>USSR01000011.1 GCA_900557355.1 uncultured Bacteroides sp. | reverse complement strand
TTATGAAAAACACAGTGCAAAGATACGGACTTCTGGGATATCTGCAAATAAAACAAATAAAAAAGAGTGTTTTATAACATGTTTTAGTAAAAGTATTGTTTTTGTTAAGGCTTACTAAGGATTTGAGTCCCCTCAGTATTTGTTTTCTAAAAAAGAATTATCTTTGCATGGCTGCGAAAATAAGCTGCACTTTTGCCTATTAATAAATTTATAAAGAACAACTACTGTGAGCGAAGAAGATATTGTCCTTACCCCGATGATGAAACAGTTCTTGGACCTGAAAGCCAAGCATCCTGATGCCGTTATGCTGTTCCGTTGCGGCGACTTCTATGAAACTTATTCTACCGATGCTGTTGTTGCAGCCGAAATTCTGGGAATTACTCTGACTAAGCGTGCCAATGGCAAAGGAAAGACTGTTGAAATGGCGGGATTCCCTCATCATGCATTGGATACGTATCTGCCTAAACTGGTGCGTGCTGGGAAGCGTGTGGCCATCTGTGATCAGTTGGAAGACCCGAAAATGACCAAGAAGCTGGTGAAGCGGGGCATTACGGAACTGGTAACTCCCGGTGTTTCCATCAATGATAATATACTGAATTACCGGGAAAATAACTTTCTGGCTGCCGTACACTTTGGTAAAGGAGCGTGCGGTGTGGCATTTCTCGATATATCTACGGGTGAGTTCCTCACAGCAGAAGGGCCTTTCGATTATGTAGACAAGCTATTGAATAACTTCGCTCCTAAAGAAGTGCTTTTTGAACGTGGAAAACGGGGTATGTTTGAGGGTAACTTTGGAAGTAAGTTCTTTACTTTTGAACTGGACGACTGGGTATTTACAGAGACCACTGCCCGTGAGAAACTTCTGAAGCATTTTGAAACGAAGAATCTGAAAGGTTTTGGTGTAGAGCATCTCAAGAATGGTATTATTGCTTCGGGAGCTATCCTGCAATATCTCATTATGACGCAGCATACCCAGATAGGACATATCACTTCTTTGGCACGTATTGAAGAAGATAAATACGTCCGTTTGGATAAGTTCACCGTTCGCAGCCTTGAACTGGTGGGTAGCATGAACGATGGCGGCAGTAGCCTGCTGAACGTGATTGATAAGACTATCAGCCCTATGGGAGCCCGTTTGCTGAAACGTTGGTTGGTGTTTCCGTTGAAAGATGTGTTGCCTATCAATGAACGTCTGAATGTGGTGGAATACTTCTTCCGTCAGCCGGATTTCAAGGAACTGATCGAAGAACAGCTGCATCTGATAGGCGATCTGGAACGTATTATCTCTAAAGTGGCTGTAGGGCGTGTTTCTCCGCGTGAAGTAGTTGCGTTGAAGGTGGCTTTGCAGGCTATCGAACCTATCAAAGAAGCCTGTATGGAGGCGGATAACGCCAGTCTGAACCGTATCGGTGAGCAACTGAATATCTGTAAGTCCATTCGCGACCGTATTGAAAAAGAGATTAATAATGATCCTCCGTTGCTGATAAACAAAGGTGGTGTCATGAAGTCGGGCGTCAATGCCGAATTGGATGAATTACGCCAGATCACTTATTCCGGTAAAGATTATCTGCTACAGATACAGCAGCGGGAAAGTGAACTGACGGAAATTCCCAGCTTGAAGATCGGCTACAACAATGTGTTCGGTTATTATATAGAAGTCCGTAATACGCACAAAGATAAAGTTCCGCAGGAGTGGATACGTAAACAAACTCTGGCAAATGCCGAACGTTACATCACGCAGGAGCTGAAAGAGTATGAAGAGAAGATACTCGGCGCCGAGGATAAGATATTGATCCTGGAGACTCAGCTTTATACAGAACTTGTGCAGGCTTTAAGTGAGTTTATCCCTGCCATCCAGGTCAATGCAAACCAGATAGCACGTCTGGACTGCTTGCTTTCCTTTGCCAATGTGGCGCGTGAGAATAACTATATACGTCCTGTTATTGAAGATAACGATGTGCTGGATATTCGCCAGGGACGCCATCCGGTTATTGAGAAGCAACTTCCTATAGGAGAAAAATATATTGCCAATGATGTGATGCTGGATAGCAGTTCGCAACAAATCATTATCATTACCGGTCCGAATATGGCTGGTAAGTCTGCATTGTTGAGGCAAACGGCTCTGATAACGCTGTTGGCACAGATCGGTAGCTTCGTACCTGCCGAGAGTGCGCATATCGGTTTGGTGGATAAGATATTCACCCGCGTGGGTGCCAGCGATAATATCTCTGTTGGCGAATCTACGTTTATGGTAGAGATGAATGAGGCTGCGGATATCTTGAATAACCTGTCTCCGCGCAGCTTAGTGCTCTTTGATGAGCTGGGACGAGGTACATCTACCTACGACGGTATTTCCATCGCCTGGGCGATTGTGGAGCATATCCATGAGCATCCTAAAGCCAAAGCACGTACATTGTTTGCTACGCACTACCATGAATTGAACGAAATGGAGAAGAGCTTTAAGCGTATCAAGAACTACAATGTTTCCGTTAAGGAGGTGGATAATAAAGTTATCTTCTTGCGTAAACTGGAACGTGGCGGCAGTGAACACTCTTTCGGTATCCATGTAGCAAAGATGGCGGGTATGCCGAAAAGCATTGTAAAACGTGCGAATGACATATTGAAGCAGCTGGAAGCGGATAATCGCCAGCAAGGTATTGCAAGTAAGCCGATGGCGGAAGTGGGAGAAACGCGTGGGGGCATGCAGCTTAGTTTCTTCCAATTGGAAGATCCGGTCCTTTGCCAGATACGGGATGAGATATTGAATCTGGATGTGAATAACCTGACGCCGCTGGAGGCGTTGAATAAATTGAATGATATTAAGAGGATTGTAAAAGGGAAGTAATTACTTCCCTTTATTATTATTTTGTTTGAATAAATCACTGATAGAATTTGCTTCAGTCAATTCCTTCTTTACACTGTCCTTCTGTTGTTCTCTATACTGCCGGGGCGGCATGCCGAAGCGTGAAGAGAACAACTTATAGAAGGTGCCGCGGTTATTGAACCCTGTCCGGTCCATAATCTCTTCAATGGTGAGATTCTTGGTCAGTAACAAACGTTCGGCCATCGTAAGACGATATTCCTTGATAATATCAGCCGGTGACTTTTCTGTTATCGGTTTCAGTTTCCGGTAGAATTGGCGAGTGCTATATCCTAGGTCGCTACTCAGCAATTCAACGGATAAGCCAGGGTTTGTGATATTCTTTTCTATGGTTTCCAGGACCTTATCCAGAAATTCCTGATCTTCCTTATGGATGCAGTTCCCATTTTCTACGGTGAAAGAGCTGAATATGGAACTGTAATATTCTTTTAAGTCCGATTCGCGCTGAATCAATCGATAGACCACCTTTTCCAGGTATTTTACGTTGAAGGGCTTCGTTACGTATACTTCCGCACCGGCCTCAATACCTTTTACCTGATCGTCTTCGTGATGAAGTGCGGATAATAAAATAAGTGGAATATGGCTCCATAACTTATTCTGCTTAATTTTCTGAGCGAAAGAAAGCCCGTCTGTTCCAGGCATCATCACATCTGAGATAATCAAATCCGGTTGTTTTTGTTCTAAATTAGCCAGAGCCTCTTGGGCGCTACCGAAAGATAGTACATTGTATTTATCCACAAATATCTCCGATACAAACCACAACATGGAAGGATCGTCATCAATGATCATAAGTGTGTGTTTGGAAGTATCGAAATCGGTGGTGGTCTGTTCCAGTGCCATAGGTTCCGTGAGGGTGCTCACAGGCGTTGTTTCGTATTCTTTCCGGGGAATATCTGTCTCTTGCGTAGTGGGTGATAGTTCCGGTAAAGTAACTATAAATGTCGTTACTTCGTTTTGGATACTGCTGACATTGATTTCTCCGTTCAACAAAGTAGTCATGCTTTTGCAAATAGCCAATCCGAGACCGTTTCGTGAATTCTTCCCATTCATCTCAAAGGAATCCAATATCTTGTAGCGGTCGAATATCTTCGAGAGGTTTTCTTTCGCTATACCTTTTCCGGAATTGGATATGCTAAGGGTCAGATGTTGATTCTCTGTCTTCAGGCTAACGTTAATAGTACCTTCTTCCGGAGTATATTTAAAGGCATTGGAGATTAGATTATTGGCTATCTTGTTGAAACAACTGATATCCGTATTCCATTCAATATCCGGTTCAATATCCAATTGATAATTCAGGTTCTTATTCTCAGCCAGTTCACAGAATGATTCTGCAATATTCCGGAGCTTGTCCGATACCGGTAACCTTTGGATAGAAAGTGCCTTATGACCGGTTTCCAGCCTACGGAATTCAAGCAATTCCAGAATCAAGCTATTCAGTTTCTCCGTATTCTGCTGTATCATCTTTCCGTATTTGCGGATATATGAGTCTGATTGCGGGTAAGCAAGTATCTTTTCGCATGGACCGTAAATCAGTGTGAGCGGTGTACAGAACTCATGTGTAATGTTGGTAAAGAAGCGAAGTTTGGATTCGTAAACTTCTTCTTTCTTTTCCCGGTTCAGCTTTTCGATGATGCGGTGTTGTTTCCGACGGTATTGACCGATAATCCTGTAGACAGCAAGAATACAGAGCAAAGCTATGATTATGAAATAGAAGATATATGCCCAGGTACTTAAATACCATGGTGGAGTGATCTGAATCAAAAGAGTCTGAGGTTCAGACTCTTTCCCATTCATGTTATTTCTGTATTTTACTAACAGCCTATATTGTCCAGGTGGAAGATTGGAAAATACGGCACTGGCTGATGTTCCACTTTCTATCCACTGGTTACTAACCTCATCCAGTTTGTAAGAATAAGAGTAGTTGTTGCCGTTTATGTAATCGACTGCCATAAAATTAATGCAAAAGAAATTCTGGCTGTAATCCAGTTGGAGTATTTCCTTTTCTTTCTTTTTATGAAGAAAGTCATATATATTATATTCTTTTCCGAAGATAGACAATCCTTTCAGGCTTATCTGAGGCATATAGTCTGCCATCCTGTATGTATTAGGCTTGATGGTTACAAAGCCGTTTGTACCTCCGAAGAATAAGGTTCCGGTTCGTAAGTCCTTATAAAAAGCTCCATCACTGAATTCAGTGACTTCCAGACCGTTTTGCCTGTCGTATGTCTGTCCGGTGTTTGTCTGCGGGTTGAACCTTACCAACCCTTGATTTGTACTGATCCAGAGATTGTTTTGCTGATCCTCTAAAATGCCGTGTACGGTGTTGTTTGAGAACAGGTCTGCCCGGTCATGCCGATGAGAGTAATTCTGATTCAAATGTAGCAATCCTGAACTGGTGCCTAACCAATATCCCTTTTCATTTTTGTAAATAGCGAATATATCATTGGCAGTCTGACTTTTCACAACATCATCAAACTTGTAGGGAGTCATTTCACCGGTTTCTACATTGAGCCGGTAAGCGCCGTAGCCACGATTACCAAACCAGAGTATGGAGTCACTTTCCTGGAAAGAGGTAAAGAAGTAATTGGATGCCATGCGCCCTTTATCCAGAACAATCCTGGTGGCTGATTTAACGGCTGGCGAGCTTCCGGTATTATTCAGAATTACCTTTACGATACCCTCACCAACGGTAGATACCCATAAAGTAGTATCATTCAGTTCATTGATAGAATGTACGTATTTCACTTTCTTATTGTCGGCAACGACTGGGAACTCTTTTAGTTGTTTGCTTTTGTACGAATAATAATTAATGCCGTTTTCGGTACCTATCCATAGTTTGCCTGTAGTGCTGGGAGCAAAACAATAAACGGCATTATCAGTCAGCGTACTGTTAGCAGCAGAAATACGGTTGAAGGAAGTTAGCGACTTCTTATCAGGAGAATAATTATTGATACGTACTATGCCACCTCCTTTAGTTCCTATCCATAATGTTTGTTCCTCATCACAGTAAAGTGCGCGTATGGGGTTGTTAATCTGATAAGCAGGGGTATCCAGCAGCGTGTTTGTTATGGAAAAAGCATCGTTAAAGTACATATATACGCCTTGACCGTCTGTTCCTATCCATACGATATCCTGAAACTTATCTTTCATCAGGCAGAAGATTCCCGAATGTATTTCGGTAGATTGCATCTGGTACTTCACTTTCTGGTCGGCCATGTATTTTAATAGAATCAGTCCGCTGCTTTTGAAGCCGATGTAATAGTCGTTCTGTTGCTTGATAATAGAAGATACCTCTCCACGTGACTCGATTTCGGTTTTAAGGTCGGCTATATAGTACTCTTGTTGATTGTTGAAATTATATTCGTATAACGAGTAAGTATCGTCAATGAAATAGACTAAGTGATCTTCTGCAAAAGCCCATAGCAGTTTTCCGTCATGCTTGAACAGATTGTTAGGAGTTAGGGTCACTCCCTGATCTGTTTTATGAATCTGGTAGCTACGGGTATCATGATCTGATGTGAAAATCCAGAGAATATTATTTTCATCGATAATCGTGGATAATACATGTTCAAAAGCAACTGGGGGAACCTCCAACTTCCGGAAATCCTGTTTTTCCCGTTGGTAATGATAAAGATATCCGTCATCTTTCACGATGAAGAGTTCGTTATCGTCACTTTTGGTGATGTAGTTATTGTCTTTAAAGTCCGGGAAACTTTGGCAGATTTGATGTTTGGTGTCCAACCTATCCAATCCGTAATTGGTTTGTATCCATAATACGTTCTCTTCGGCTTCCATGATATGGTTGATCAGATTTCCCGAAAGTAATGTTTCTGAAGAATAGACTGGGGTATATACCTGTATGCGGGTGCCATCGAAAACATTCAGACCGTCACATGAACCGATCCAGATGACTCCTTGATGATCTTGGTGAAGAGACAGGATAGCACTATTGGATAGTCCGTTTTTATTGGAGAACTGTCGTAGGCTATATGCATAATTCGCCAAAGGGAAACAACATATAAAGCATGAAAGCAACCATATAAACCGGAATACTTTGTGGATGTTTCTCATATTCATATATTCGTTAGACGTCACAAAGATAAGGAATAATGGCAGGATATTGTCTTATAGTCGGACTTTTATGTCCAAAGTCTGTATATCTTTTCTTATGGAGAACGCTTAATTTTGCATCAGAAAATTAGTACTATAAATTTAGAAAACAGATCGATATGATAAGAGTCTCTTTGGGAGTGGCAATGATTTTATTGCTGACATCGACTGCTATATGCAAGGCAGAGGATTTCAGAAAGAAAACAGATCAGACGTCCGGGTATACTCAGAAAGAAGTCTGGATGGCTTATGACGGATTTAATAAAACCTTTCTGGATTCAAACAAATATATCTATAAAACGGATACCTCCTTCGAACAGGCGGTTGACCGCGGTAATGGTGCCGCAGCTATCTGGTGCCAGCCCATTTATTGGGAAATGGCTATGAATGCATATAAGCTGGCTAAGTCGGAGAAAGATAAAAGGAGAACTAAAGAGATGAGAAAGCTTTGTGAGAAGATTTTTGCTGGAAACAAAGCACATTATGCACATTTTGATTTTGATGATAATAATGAAAACACAGGTTGGTTCATTTATGATGATATAATGTGGTGGACTATTGCTCTGTCGCGTGCCTATGAGCTATTTGGGGAGGAAGAATATCTTCGACTGGCAGAAGCCAGTTTTAAGCGGGTATGGTATGGCTCGGATAAGGTAGGAGACACAGGATCTTATGATGAAGAGGATGGAGGTATGTTCTGGCAATGGCAACCTATACGGAATCCGAATCCCAATAAACCCGGAGATGGAAAGATGGCCTGTATCAATTTTCCCACTGTAGTAGCCGCCCTGACTCTCTATAACAATGTACCGGAAGGAAGACCGGAGCAAACCGGACAAATTCCTGAATGCCAGTCAAAGAGGCAATATCTGGCGAAGGGTAAAGAGGTTTATGAATGGGGAGTTGAGAATCTGTTGGATCAGAAAACGGGTCGCGTTGCCGATAGCCGTCATGGTAAGGGTGCTCCGAATTGGAAAGCACATGTTTATAATCAGGCTACTTTTATCGGAGCCTCCGTTTTATTGTATAAAGCTACAGGTGAAAAACGCTATCTGGATCATGCGCTCCTGGCAGCTGACTATACTTTCAATGAGATGTCTTCTGCGGAACATATACTACCTTTTGAGCATGGAATCGAGCAAGGTATTTATACTGCTATTTTTGCTCAGTACATTGCTATGTTGGTATATGATTGCGGGCAGACTCAATATCTTCCATATCTGCACCGCAATATTTGTTCCGGTTGGTCCAACAGGGATAAAGTACGTGGCATTTGTGGCGGTGAGTATACCCAAGCACTGTCAACCGATGTAGTGGTTGACAGTTATTCCGCTTCGGGCATACCGGCGCTGATGCTTTTGTTCCCTGCTATTCGATAACAGCAGCGAAACCGCCATTCCGTACAAGACGTATGCTGATTTTCTCTCCCTTTTTCAGCGTACGTTCTTTTTTGCGATAATCCATAGCCTGACGGCCGGCATTGATTCCATCTTCAAAAGAAGTCATACGATATGTTTTTCCTTCTTTTAAGAAGCTGAAGTCCAAATCGAAAGTTCTTTCTTTCTGCTGGTTGTTAGTCATGCCACCAATGTACCATTTGTCTCCTTTGCGTTTGGCAACAATGGCGTATTCACCGGCTTTAGCTTCCAGTGCGATGGTTTCGTCCCAAGTCTGTGGAACCTGAGTAATGAACCGGGTACATTCTTCGTTACGGTAATAAAGTGTCGGATTGTCTGCCATCATCTGGAGTCCGCTTTCAAAGATGACGAACAGGGCCATCTGATAAGCGCGTGTACCTATGCTGGCGGAATTAGGACGTTCGCAACGATATACTTCCGGTTGCATGCTGAACATGGCTCCGGGGGTATAATCCATCGGACCCACTGCATTTCTCATGAAAGGCAGGTAAACACTGTTATCCGGTTTACATCCGCCCATTTGTTCCATACCTCTTACGCCTTCATACGACAGTACGTTAGGATACTTATATTCTAACCCGGCCGGTTTGAATGAACCATGGAAATCAACAAATAAATGATGTTTTGCGGCTTCCTTAGCCACTTTTTCATAGTAGTTAACCATCCATTGGTCACTCCGATCCATAAAGTCGATTTTGACGCCTTTTATTCCCCAATTTTCAAAAGTTCCAAAAAGCTCGAAGTTATTCTCTACTGCCAGCCATGTCAGCCAAAGTACAATGCCTACATTTTTCTCTTTGCCATAACGGATAAGTTCATGCAGGTCTACGTCCGGGTTGGGAGTATACGGATCTTTTGTAGATTTTGCCCAGCCTTCGTCCATGATGATATAGGGCACTCCGTAACGGGAGGCAAAGTCGATGAAGTACTTGTAGGTGTTCAGATTACATCCGGCTACAAAGTTTACGTCCGGACCGTAAGGAGTGGCACCATTCCACCATTCCCAACTGGCTAATCCGGGCTTAATCCAGGATGTGTCTTCCAGTAGATTCTTGTCTGCCAGCTTATAGGTCATCGTATTTTCTATCAGTTGCCTGTCATCCTTGCTGATGACGAAGTAACGCCAGGGAAAATCACGTTTTCCATTCGTCTTGGCTATATAATCCGCTTCTTTGAGAATCTTCAGGCTCCGGTCTCCATCTTCTCCGAATTCCACCGGTACCTTCGGAAACACGGAATACATTCCATTGTTATTATTGCTTTTGAGGAATAGGGCAGGATAGTCCGTCAGATTCGATTCACTGATCAGGATCTTATAGCCTTTTTGTGTATCGATCAGGATGGGCAATAAAGCCATCTTGTCGGTTTCTTTCCAATCTTTGCTTTGTATGTGTTGATAGGCTTCTTCATAAGCTGTTTTGAAACTACCCGGTTGTTGGGTATGGAGTAAGTAATTATCCGGGAAATGCACTTGGAATGTCTCATTCTTTACCTCAACAATTCCTTTTTTGTTGGTGATGAAACGATAGGCAAGTCCGTCATTAAAGGCACGGAATTCCACAGAATAATCTCCCTTGAATTTCAATATGAGCTGATTGTAATTATTGGAGACGGTTGAATACTTAAGTGGTACAATAGGGGTTAATTCTTCCTGAATGCTTTTGGAGGTTGCTTTTAGCAGTTTGGGGTTGGCCCCCAATTGCAGGTTACCTATTTCCAATTGCAGGTTGCCTTTTTCCAGTAATGTTTCATTCTGGTAGGTAATGTCGTAGTCGATTTTATCCGAAAGACTGATGGATATACCGATATTCTTATCCGGGGATGACAACTTATATATCTTTTGGCTATGGCCATATAAAGATACACAAAATGCACAAAGTAACAACAGGTGTTTTTTCATGGTAAATAATTGTTTTATGTTTCGGTGTAAAAGTACTGCGTTGTGTAGATTATCCTTTATGTATTCGTGACATTTATGTGTTTTTTTTGCGACATTCGGGCTTTATATACAATAATGTCATATATCCGTATACCGGATGACCTCATGACGCCCTATCTTTACCTCACACTAAAAACATTAAATGCGAATGCTATGAATTTGAAACAATCTCTTATGGTATGTGGTGCTTTTCTGGCACTGACAAACGGAGTCGTTTCAGCCCAGACTACTGCTACGAAAACGGCAAAAGTATATACTGTGGCTGATGCTCATCTGGATACCCAATGGAATTGGGATGTGCAAACCACCATTAAAGAATATGTGTGGAACACATTAAACCAGAACCTGCTTCTACTGAAGCAATATCCCAATTATATTTTTAATTTTGAAGGAGGTGTAAAGTATGCCTGGATGAAGGAATTTTATCCCCGGGAATACGAATTGTTGAAGGAGTACATCAAAGAAGGACGTTGGCACATTTCCGGTAGTAGCTGGGATGCCAATGATGCTTTAGTTCCTTCCACCGAATCCTTCATCCGTAACATTATGCTGGGTCAGGAATACTACCGGAAGGAATTCGGGGTGGAGAGTACCGATATTTTTCTTCCCGACTGTTTCGGTTTCGGCTGGACTTTACCCACTATTGCCGCTCATTGTAGTCTGATAGGTTTCTCCTCTCAAAAGCTGGACTGGCGTGTACATCCTTTCTTTGGAAAGAGTAAACATCCTTTCACCATTGGAGTGTGGAAAGGAATAGATGGTTCTTCTATCATGCTGGCTCATGGTTACGGCTATGGTAAAAGATGGAATGATGTAGATTTATCTGAAAATAAAGAGCTGATGGAATTAGCGGAGACTACCCCTTTGAAAACTGTTTACCGTTATTATGGAACAGGTGACATCGGCGGTTCACCTACTATTGGTTCCGTACGTTCCGTAGAGAAAGGCGTGAAGGGTAATGGTCCATTGCAAATTATAAGTGCTACGAGCGACCAGTTGTTCAAGGATTATCAGCCTTACAAAGAACATCCTGAACTTCCTATGTACGATGGTGAACTATTGATGGACGTACATGGTACCGGATGTTATACTTCGCAAGCGGCTATGAAACTCTATAACCGCCAGAACGAACTTCTGGGTGATGCAGCCGAACGTGCGGCAGTAGGTGCCGAGTGGCTGAATCTTGCAGATTATCCCGGTACTTTCCTGACTGATGCGTGGAAACGCTTTATATATCATCAGTTCCATGACGACCTGACGGGAACCAGTATTCCCCGTGCCTATGAATTCTCATGGAATGATGAATTAATTTCTCTTTCTCAATTCTCAGATGTGCTGACATCCTCGGTACGTGGCGTTGCCAGCCAACTGGATACCCGCGTAAAAGGTATTCCTGTAGTACTTTATAATCCGTTGGGCTTCTCTGCAAAGAGTGTGGTGGAAGTGGAAGTCAGTATGCCGCGCGCTCCCAAAGGCGTATCTGTTTTTGATGAGGCGGGAAAGAAAGTGGCTTCTCAATTGCTTTCTTATCAAAACGGGAAAGCAAATCTGCTGATTGATGCTGTGGTACCTCCGGTAGGTTATGCTGTATATGATGTCCGTACTTCCGGTGAAAAGGCTACAGAGCTCTCTGCACCGGTCCGTGAAGGCGAAAACTACCGGGTAGAAAACTCCGTATACAGTATGAAGCTGGATGCTAACGGAGATATCATTTCTTTGCTGGACAAGAAAAACGATAAAGAAATTGTGAAGCCCGGAAAGGCTATCCGTCTGGCTCTCTTTACGGAGAACAAATCTTATAGCTGGCCGGCTTGGGAGATTCTGAAAGAAACCATAGATAAAGAACCTATTTCCATTACGGATAAGAATGCTGAGGTTACACTGGTGGAAAACGGTCCGCTACGTAAAACAATCCGTATCAAGAAGCAGCATGATGAATCAGTTTTCTGCCAATACATCCGGCTTTATGAAGGAAGTCAGGCACCTCGTATCGATTTCTATAACGAAATAGAATGGCAGAGTACCAACGCCCTGCTGAAAGCAGAGTTTCCTCTGAACGTTTCTAATGAGAAGGCGACCTATGATTTGGGTATCGGCAGCATACAGAGAGGCAATAATGTCCCTACAGCCTATGAAGTATATGCACATTATTGGGCCGATCTGACCGACAAGAATGAAAGTTATGGAGTTTCTATATTGAATGACAGCAAATACGGATGGGATAAGCCCAATGACAATACGATTCGTCTCACGCTATTGCACACACCGGAAACAAAGCGAAACTATGCTTATCAGAATCGTCAGGATTTTGGTTTCCATAGCTTTACTTATAGCTTGATAGGTCATGACGGTAAGCTGGATAAAGCGGACACCGTTCAGCAAGGAGAATTGTTGAATCAGCGTCTGAAGGCTTTCCAGACTGATAGTCATAAAGGTACATTAGGCAAAACTTTCTCTTTCGCTTCATCTGATAATCGGAATGTACTGCTTAAAGCATTGAAGAAAGCTGAAAGTTCTGATGAATATGTGGTACGTGTGTACGAAACTGAGGGTAAGCAGGAACAGAAAGCTACTCTGACTTTTGCCGGAGAGATAACCGCTGCTTGTGAAGCAGACGGAACGGAGAAGAAGATCGGTAATGCTTCATTCGCAGGAAACACCTTGCAGGTTTCTTTAAAACCCTATTCTGTCAAGACATTCAAGATCAAGTTGAAACCTTCCGGGTCAGTGGCTGCCACATTGGATTCAGAATATCTCGCGTTGAATTATAACCGTAAATGTGCTTCATGGAACGAATTCCGTAATGAAGGAAATTTTGAATCCGGCTATTCCTATGCAGCGGAACTGCTTCCTGAATCATTGACTGTGAATCAGATTCCTTTCAAGCTGGGTGAGAAAGATGCTGCCAACGGTATGACTTGTAACGGAGATACCCTGCAAATTCCTGTAGGCAAAGGATATAACCGTATTTATTTCCTTGCAGCTGCCACCGATGCGGATTATGAAGCTACCTTTACCACCGGTAAAACACAGCAGAAAGCCTTTGTCCCTTGTTATACCGGATTTATCGGTCAATGGGGACATACGAATCATACAGAAGGGTATTTGAAAGAAGCTGAAATAGCCTATGTAGGTACTCACCGCCATGGAGCTACCGAAGATCTTCCTTATGAATTTACCTATATGTTTAAGATAGGGGTAGATATTCCTAAGGGTGCCACTACAGTTATATTGCCTGCAAACGAAAAGATCGTTCTTTTTGCCGCTACTGCTGTAAAAGAAACAATGGAACCAGTGGAAGTAGCTACCCAATTATTCAGGACTGCCGTGAAAGGTTCAGTTACCATCAAGGAAGCTACCGTTCCCAAGGAGAACATCTTGAAAGAAGCCCATGTGATGGGTTGGTCAGGATATACGCGTGAAGGTGAACACCCCCGTCTGATGGTGGATGGAAATAGCGAAACAAAGTGGTGTGATACCAGTATATTACCCAACTACGTGGATTTCGACCTGGGTGAAAACAAGACTATCAGCGGCTGGAAATTACTCAATGCCGGACAAGAAAGCCAATCCTGGATTACAAGTGACTGCTTCCTACAGGTGAAAAATGCTGTTAACGAAGAATGGAAGACGGTAGACGGAATATTTGGTAACTCAGGTAACGAAGTATCCAGAAATCTTTCGCAGCCGATAGAAGCGCGTTATGTTCGTCTCTTGGTAACTAGACCGACACAAAGCAAAAATGGGAATGCAGTGCGTATCTATGAATTTAATGTGTATTAAATAAAGGCGTTTGAATTAAAATCCCCGGTATCCTTCTTCATGACGGGATATCGGGGATTTTCTATTTGAACCCTATCTGAAACATACTTGCTTCGTACCATTGCCGTACTTTCTCCACTCAGAGGTACCTCTGGATGGAGAAGGTACGGAGCAAGTGTGCTTCAGATAGGGCTCAGGTATGGTGCAGGAGATACTTATTTCTCCTGCATTTTGTCCATCAGTACTTTTATCCAGTAACCTCCGATTACAGAACGAGCCTTAAAACCAACCCAGGTACCTGTATCGGTATAGTGCCAGTCGTTCATTGGTACACGGGAGATTGTTTCATTGGCATATTTGTAAATGGGATCAATGAACTTTTCAAATGTAGCCTGGTCGGAAGCCATGGCGGCTGTCCACATAATCCAATCGGACTTGCTGTAAGTCTTGCGGTTATCCAGCGGCAGACCGTAAGCATTCTGTTTGGTCAGGTAATATTTGATTTCCTTTTCAGCAACACCGGGGAATAGGTTCAAATTCCACATTTTGTCCCATATCATATTATACTTCTGGCTCCAGGTGTTTTCACGGTCGAAAGCCAGACGGTAGTGGTCACCTTCACGTGCCATTTCTTCCCATTTTACGGCCATCTTCTTTGCAGTTGTTGTGTATCGGTCGGCAATATCATTCATGCCAAGCATACGTGCCATTTCGCTATAAGCGGCAACGCCCATGATTGCTTTTACGGACAGGTTGGTATTGTGTGCCCAGTGTCCGGCAAAGTCATCCGTACATAATTGGTTTTCAGGATTCTGCCCGTATTCTGCGAGATAGTCGGTCCAGATAGTCAATAGATCCCAGTACCGTTTGGCATAATTGGCATTGCCTTCTGCTTTGGCAATGGCTGCTGTCAGAATTACCATATTACCCCCTTCCTCAAGTGGCATATCACCGCCGTACACCTGACCGTTGGCTATGGGATAGGTGCCCAGGTCGTGAGCAGGGAACGGCTTATTCCAGCGTCCGCTTGCACTGTATTCGAAGATACTGGTCATCATTGCTTTTTGGAGGTCGGGATTATATATCAGGAACAAGGGGGCGGAAGGATAAGTCAGGTCAACCGTATTGACACATCCGTTGCTATTGTTTTCTTTAGAGAAGAACAGCAAATTGCCTTTTTCATCTTTAAACAGCTTATGGGCGGCAATCACCTGACGGTAAGCTAATGCGCAGAGTTCGGCATATTTGCGACCGCCAGCCTGTTCGGCATCATTCAGAATCATGGCATCGTAGGCACGGCAACGTTGCATGATGCTTTCATAATTTTCTTTGGCACGTTCGAATGCATCGAAGATACTTACTTTACCATCGTGTTTCCAGTAAGCCATACGACGCTGGTACATGTATTCGATGGAATAAATGTCGTCGTAACCTACCATCATGAATCCGGACTTTCCGGTTGCAGATACCATTCCCAAGTTGTCGGTGTATGCCATGGCAGGCATCAGTTTTGCCTGACGTGTGACGATCTCCCCTTTGCTGGGAAGTAACTTTCCGCTTGAGGCAAATGTCGATTTCATTTCATTGTAATCGCCCAAGCTGGCTGCTGTGGTTGCATTCATATTGCCTGCAATATAAGCATACCCCCAGTCTATACAAATCAGGTCGCCTTTGTGGGCTGTGACAGGTTGGTCGATTGTTCCGGCCTGTATATAACTCAAACCATTGCGGCGGATCACTTTAGCAATTGTAGGTTGTATGGGTTTGTTTACTGCCAGTTGTGGAGTGGTTTCTATATATACCTGTACATCATGCTGTTTTTTGTCGATGGAGCGCACCTGATAAGAGATGTAGTTGACCGGAGTAGAGATGAGATCCAGATCGTCCAGCATCAAGGGGGCTGTAAACACGACATTCAGTTCTACCGGTCCGCAAGCGAATGTATAATAAGTCTGCGTGGGCAACACGGAAACAGATTTCTGTATGGCAAGATTTTCAAAGGCAGTCGTTTGGTTGTTAGGCACGAATAACCCGAAATCTACATAGGCGCCTCCGGTTGTATTGTGACAGTGGGCGGCAATTACATTTTTGCCTTTGCGAAGCTTCTTTTTGGTTTCAGCAGTCAATTCCAAGAGTACGTTATCTCTCCAGCAATAATCTGTTGCTACCAAGCGTTCGCCATTCAGATAGAGTTCAAAGACATCATCATGCGAGTATTTCAGGTAGACCGGACGGTTGCTCAGATCTTCGTTCAGATTGAATTCACGGCGTACCCAAATGTCCGGTTCACTTTTCCAAGGGGTTCCGATCATAGATCTGTCTGAACTTCCGAAAGCAGCTTTTCCGGCTTTCCAACCATTGGCATTGTATTCGATGTCTGTCCAGCTTCCGGCGGGTTGTTGGAAGGTGTAGTTACCTTCCCATATTTCATCTTCAACCATTGGGAGTATAGCCTCCAACGTTTGTTTTCCCATGAAACGATATACTTTTCCGTCTACACGGACAGCTCCGATAAGCGGATGCTCGGTTCCAGTCCAGTGTTCGGTACTTCCTTCATTCAGTTTGTCGTAGGGTGACCAGATGGAAAGGTATGGATCGGAAGTAATCAGTGTTACAGATGGTGCACGAAGTTCCGTTTTCTGTACAGGTGTGAACAAGTCGGCTGCTTGTGATTGGCAGAACAGTCCGATTGCCAACATCGTTGTAAATAGACTTTTCATTTGTTTTTGCATCTTGTTTTTTAAATACTATTCAGTAAATCCAGTTTTCCTTCGTTTACCAGTTTCAGAATCAATTCTCCGAAAAGTGTGTTTTGCCAGGCGAACCAAGCGCGGGTGAAGTTTGCCGGATCATCTTTATGGAAGGATTCGTGCATGAAACCTGTACCTGCATCTGTGTTTATCAGCATCCGGATACATTCTTTGATTTCCTGATCGTCTTGGCTGGTGAATGCCTTCATCATGATACTCATAGGCCATACCATATTGTAGCCGATGTGCGGGCCACCGATTCCTTCGCCAGCTTTTCCTTTGAAGAAATACGGATTGCTTTCACTCCATACGAAACGGCGGGTGTTCTGATAGATGGGATCGTTTACATCTACATCACCCAGATAAGGCATAGCGAGCAGGCTCGGTACATTGGCATCGTCCATTAGCATGTGATTGCCGAAGCCATCCACTTCGAAAGCATAAATAGTACCGAATTCCGGGTGGTTGTAAGTAGCATATTTCTTCAGTGCGGTTTCCACTTCATCGGCAAGTGCTGTACATTCTTGCGATAAGCTGTTGTTCTTGTTTACCGTTGAAAGAATTTCGGCCGCTTTTCTTAGAGAAGATACGGCAAAGAAATTAGATGGAACCAGATATTGGAAAGTGGTTGCATCATCGGATGGACGGAAGCAGGACACAATTAGTCCGACAGGATTGACAGGAGCACCCAGACCATCGTTGTTCAGGGTATCGAGAGCACGTTCCGTCTTGCGTTGGAACTTATAAGGACCTACACCATCCTTGCGTTGCTGTTCCTTGAACGTTTTCAGGATATTGGTAATCGCTTCAATCCAGGCTTGATCGAAGACACTGGCATCACCGGTTTCTTTCCAATACTGATAGGCCAGACGAAGCGGGTAGCAGAGTGAATCGATCTCCCACTTGCGTTCATGGAGTTCGGGCTTCATGTCTGTCAGGTCCGACATCCAGCTGCCGCCTACCGGACCATCATTATAAGCATTGGCATAAGGATCGATGTTGATGCACATAAACTGACGGCGGATTACACCTTCCAGCATCTTCTTCAGTTCCGGATCCTGGTTGGCAAGTTGTACGTAAGGCCACACTTGTGCACCGGAATCACGTAACCACATGGCATGGATGTCACCGGTGTAGACAAAAGTATCCGGTTTGCCATTCAAGAGACGATAGTGTACGGTGGTATCCAATGTGTTGGGGAAACAGTTTTCGAACATCCATGCCAGTTTGGCATTGGTCAGTAACTTCTTTACCCGCAGGATTTCCGCTTCTACTGCTTGTGATGTGTAGAGGCGGTTCTTTACTGCCGGACGATTTGTTTTGTAAGCAGCGGTTATTTGAGCATGATTTACTACTTTCGTGTTATCTTGCTTCAGAGCAGGCAGTGCTGCTTTGGCAGTGCCACTCATACATAATAGTGCCACTGCGCATAGGCCGATCTTCTTCTTTTTCATATTCTTGAAGTATTGATATTTTATTAGTATGATTATTATTGGATAGCTGCAAGGCGGGCATACATTTCTACCATGGCAGCTTGTGTGAGAAGCCATTTCCGTTCATTCCGGTTATTGCCGGTGAAGTCGGTGTTGAAAAGACCTTTCTCATCGCGGGCATGTTCCCAGGCGTGGTCCAGACTCTTATTGAAAGAATCCAGATAGGTTTTATTGTGGTCTATATGATAAAGCTCGATGAACCCCCTCAGCATGACGGCGGTAAACCATACATCTCCCTGTTTGATCATTCTGAATGCTTC
The DNA here is from genome assembly GCA_900557355.1 of uncultured Bacteroides sp. Classification (GTDB taxonomy): domain Bacteria; phylum Bacteroidota; class Bacteroidia; order Bacteroidales; family Bacteroidaceae; genus Bacteroides. The sequence goes on along the minus strand of USSR01000011.1, from coordinate 10,692 downwards.
GCCATGTTCCGGGGTATAGTCCGTAAAGAAGTAGTTATGGCATGCCTGAGCTATATTTTGTGCATCGGTCAGATACTCCTCTTTTCCGGTGAGTTGATATAGTAAAGAGGCGGATTGCATCATTTGTCCGCTGTTGTAGGCAAACTTGGCTTTACCTATTTTCCCATTCAGGGATATATTGTCAAAGTACAGGTAGTCTGTTGAGTCTTGTAATTGGGCTTGGGTCCATTTGTACAGTTGTTCCCCTTGCTTCAGGTAAGCACTATCCTGGGTAGCCTTAAAGAGTTTCAATGCGAGGACTGAGCCGGGAGCATTGGAACAGGTATTCTTGGAGCCCTTCTTTTGTTCGCACCAGTAGATGCCACCACCTAAGTTATCATCCATGCCGCTTTCTATAAACTTCCAGATGAGTTTTGCTTTCTGAAGGTATTTATCTTCTTTAGTTGCTAAATAGGTGTCGGTGAAGTCAATGCCCAGCCAGACATTATCATCGTAGAAACGGTCGGATTGGGGAGCTGTGCGGATATAGGAAGCGTAAGCTTCGGGTGTTCTCTGGGTATCGAAATACTCTTCCAAGCCTATTAATACCTTCTTGTCGAGCAGTGATTTGTAGAGGGTATCTTGTGTAACCTCATATAAGGCACTTACTGCGGAGAAGGTGCCGGAATAAGGCCATAAGTAGGAATATTGGTTGGGTATATTCTTTTGTTCTTCGGATGCCAGATAGGTTGCGGTGTAGTCGCCAACATTCGAAGGATAATTTTCGCGAAGCAGGCATGTGCCGGGAGCAGAGTAGTTCTGGTATAGGGAATCCAATGTTTGCTTGGCCCGTGTCAGGGAGAGTTCATTGCCTACGACTACCTGTTTCTGGGTGTCGCAACCGGTCAGTGCGGCTATGCATACCAATAGCCCGAAGAATACTTGTTTTGAGTTCATCATTCTTAATTTAGATTGTTATTGGGTTAATATTTTGTTTCAGTCGGCAAAACTTTTTCTTAATATGCAAAGTTACTCGCCGACCTGTAAAACGATATACGATTTCGCGACATTAATGTACTACAGAAAGGGAATGACACAAAAGGAGATAGATGTGTCATAAAAGCGTAAAGGAGAAAGGATAGGGGAAATCATGCGAAATGGAATCCCTGCGATTTTTTCTTTTTCTTCTACTTAGGGTGGAAAGGGAAGCTTCTCGTGCGAATAGGATTATCAAATTGACAGATTGGCAAAATGGTTGTATGGTTAAAGTTTAATGATGAAGTTTGAAAGAAAAGAATCTAATGAGTTTATCTATCAATTCAAATAAATACTCTATTTTTGTTGTGTTCAATGATTTGATGAAGACTTATGAGTAATTACAGATATACATTATCCGATTATAATGCGATTAAAGAAGCAGATATTGCTATTAATGGCATAACTGTGCTTGCCGGAGAAAATGGATGTGGAAAAAGTACATTGTCCCGTTGGCTTTATTATCTGATTAATGGTTTTAACAGGTTTGATGAGTTTGCTTATAACGACTTGTTGAAGCAGATACAAGATTGCTTGCGTAAACCGGATCGAGTGCGTAGGGATATAGTGAATCGAGGAGATGAGAATATCAATGTTACCTATAGCCGCTTGCTGGAGACCAGAGTTGTATATGGGGATATTGAAAGTCTTTTTCATGCGAGTTTGGATGTGTTAGCCTCTTTCCGGAAAGAGTTAGTAAGTTATATGAATAGTGGTGACGAGGGGAATAAAAATCGAATTCTGACATATCTTGCTATATCATTGGATGGAGGTATTACTTTGGATGATTACTGTGATGATTTAGAGAATATTGTTGCGGCTGCATACATCAATCTTTTAGATGACTTAAGGATGCATCCGGTTGGGAGATTACAAGGGTATATCTATGAATATCTGATTGAAGAAGGAATCTTTGATCCTCCTGCTTCTATTCAGTTATATGAAGACCAGATTCCTCTTTTGGCAGAACGGTGTTTCAGTATGCCTTATATGTTGCATAGAGCAATATATATTGATACCCCTATGGCATTAGCAGTAGAAGGATCAGAGTTAAATCATTGGAAAGAGTTGGCGAATATGATGCTTAGCTCCACGGGAACTAATATACCGGAGCGGAATAGACTTCTTTTAGCCCGGATAATGCGTTCCATTAATGGTAAGATTTCAGTGGATAAGGGATGGTTTAAGAATGACGAATTACATTATCATCGTACTGATGGATTGGATATCACGCTTGCGTCTACAGCCACCGGAATCAAGTCATTCGCTTACTTGCAACGTTTGCTTGAAAATGGATACTTGAATGAAGAGTCTCTTTTGCTTATTGATGAACCTGAGGCGCATCTTCATCCTCAATGGATTGTAGAATTTGCTCGTTTACTGGTGTTGCTTCATAAACAAGTAGGGCTCAAAATAATAGTTGCAAGCCATAATCCTGATATGGTATCTGCTATTCAGTCAATAGCCCGTAAAGAGGGCGTATTACAGAATACCTGTTTCTATCAGGCAGAGAGAGCTTCAGAAGATTCCATGCAGTATGTCTATAAGAACTTAGGCAGCGATATAAGTGAAATCTTTAAGTCATTCAATATTGCTATTTCACGTATACAGGATTATGGTTCAACTGGTCTGTCAGAATGATATTATAGTCAGCCACCCTTTTGCTTGTCATTGTCAGGCTACTTTGAATGATGTTGCTGCAAAAGATTATCAGAGAACGGGATGGTTCGATCCACGTATCACTTGTCTTTCATTGGATGACTATGAGGCTAAAGTACTTAAAGGGAGTAATGACTGTACAATGGATGCTGCCATTGGAATAGGTAATTATGCGAATAATCGTGTTACTACTTCCCGGTTGATGCTGGTAGAGTTGAGAATGGGGTATGATAATGTAGATAATTTAAGTGCATCTTCATTGGAAAATAAGATAAGCCATTCCGAAAATCTATTGTCGGGTCATCGTATAGACAAGAATAACTACTTTATCTTTAGAGACGGAGTGGCGGCTCAGGCTAAAAGCTGGGCGGAGCGAAAAAAGAAAGAAGGAGGAGTATGTCATGTATGGGTAGTCTTGTCTGTAGATGAGTTTAATCATCTGATTCAGTTTGTAGAAGATATGCCTTATGTACCAAATAATGATTTGGCACAGATAAGCAAAAGACTGACAGATTGTGTGACTGATAGAAATTGGAGAGGTTTATGTGAAGAAACGGATTACTGGCGGGAAAAGGCACTTTACTATAAACATAGATATGAATTGGCTGAGTTTGAAGCTATTCGTACTTTGTTGTTAGATACATGGTGTGCTATTGAACCTGATCAACTGGGTTTAAATATACTGTCGGATGATTACTGTTTTTTATGTATAGTCAAGGAAGATCTTTCTTGTTTGAATGTTTAGCAATGATAATAAGCTTATTTTTCCGGTAATCAACTGAAACTACTAAATTCGGTTGATTACCGGAATTACTTTTTATTTACTCTTTACTACCTTACTTTTCCAGATATGGTACGTCCACTCCGCAATGCTACTGCCCGAAGGTTGTACATCAGGGGCTGCCTTGCTGACTGTAAAGTAGAATTCCGGTTCTTCCCAGTCTTGCAAGTGGCCGAAATTATCCCTCAACAGAGTGGCATTGTGGTTTCTCGGATAGCCGGTATCATCCGGGGTGATCCGGTAAATCGGTGTCCAGTTACCTCTTTGATTGGTGAAGTCAGAAAGGTTCATGTAGTCTATTTCCAATGAAGAATTTAAATAATTGGGATAATCATTGGGCATAGGCTGTACCGGACGTATCATGACGATTTTATCCGCATCCTTGTCAATTGCAAATTCCGAGTTACAAGTATAATCCCTTGACTGGTTGTCAATGGCCTTTAAACCTGTCTGTACAATTGTTTGCGGGGTACTGATGGAATATGTATCCATATTACTGAAATCCGCTTCGGTCCAGACGATGCGCGTACCCCCGATATCACCTACGGTATAAGTCAGCAGTAGCTTACCTTTTCCATCCAGAGATACGACAGAAGGCTGGCCTACTCCCCATGACTTACCGCCGCCTCCTATTTCCTGGTCACCTTCGCTCGACCATGTTTTCTTTACAATCTGCTGCGGATACTTCACCCAGCTATCTGCATCAAGGTCGTTGCTGAACGCGACACCGATTTCATTGTAATATACTCCGTACATATTACTCAGGAAGAACATGGCATACTTGTAGGTAGTATTTTTCCAAGTGAAGTTACCTTCGATAACAGAAGGGTCACAGGTATGGTGATCGTCCCATGAACCTGGTACACCAGGCTGCAATACACTTTTGGCAGCAGTCTGTGTACCATCCGGGTTGATCTTGATATGGAAGATATTATCGACCATGATCAGGTTTTCCGGATTGCCGCAGAAGTATAGATGAACTGTCCCATCAGCTTGTTTCAAGGCACTTGGGCAGTAAGAATACTTGCTCTGGCCTTGGAAGCCGAATACAAATTCCGGTTTTGTGATGGTTACGGTAGGTGTAGGTGTTGGCGGGTCTATCGGAGGGGTTTCTCCGGAGTCGGTGTCCGAACAGGAACACATGAGCCATAAACCTATGAGACCCAATAGATATTTAGTCATAATGCTTATTATTTATTGAAGTGAGCCGGTTGCTTGATCAGTAACTGGACGAAATGTTGTTTGATATTCTCAGCCTGAATGGAATCTACTGTCAGGTAGTAACGGTTTCCTGCGGCATCGGGAGTAAATTCAGTAGCACCTTGGTCTGTTACGTTTATTTTACCTGCCGGAGAAACGTTGAAATAGGATGGACCTTCAACAGAATATAGTACGGAAGTCAAGTCCCATGTAGGACGGTCGTAGGGCATCTGCTGGTAGCTTTTATATGCTTCTACCACTGGGTGCATAGGAGCCCATCCGAAATCGTTTTCAATGCTGCTGCCGGGATAGTTGATGGCGATACCTACTTCGAAAGGAGAGGTCACCAGTGTGGTAGGCCATTCGGAGAATATCTTCTTTGCCGCCGGAATGTCTTTCACTACGTTATATTCGAACAGGTTGGGATTGTTGAAGCAGCCTGCCATGGTACACAGCAGTTTTACTTTTTGGGCAACAAGCTCTTTTCCGGTCAACGGAGATACATTGTCAGCCGGAGTATCCAACAGGCGTGCAAGGTTTGTGGAGAAACCTACGGAGATGATGGTAACAGAACTGTCCGGTTGCTGTGCCAATAGCTTACGATAGAGGGCAGGCGCTTCCGGCAGTTGGTTATAGTCACCTTTCAGTGAGCGCTTGAAAGCCAGTTCACCGTTATCCTTCTGGATGAGGCATACGGCTTTGGCATAGTTTGTAGCATCGTTCTCACAGTCGGCTCCGTTGTGTATGATTCCGATAGGGATTTGAGGATAGCCGTACCAGGTATTCATGATGTCGGTGTATTCGGCCGGATAAGTTCCTTCTTTGTTGATGGTGATGCCTAATAAGTCGATATCTCCTGCGTCCAGATACTTGTAAAGCATATCCAGTGCCAGTGCATCGTCCACGTCGTTACCTATATCCGTTTCCAGAATAATTTTGGGTACACTCGGGGTGATTTCCGCAGTTTGTTGTTTCTTGGAAGTGCAGCTTGATAGAGCCAATACTAACAAGCCAATCAAATAAAGTTTGCTCTTTCTCATGACGGTATATTTAAAAAATTAGTGACTGGGTGAAATGGATATATAGAGTTCGGGAATCACCTGTTGGAGTGCTTTCTCGTTCTCGTCAAGGTCTGGACGATAGTAAATCTCTTTATCGGAGGATTTATCGGTGTATGAAAACTGGAATCGTCCGTCGTCTCTTATCTCATCAAGGTTACAGCGGCGTAGTTCGTTTGCTACAATGCGGTCGCCTTTGTTGCTTTTCCCTTCTTTGACGAGGCGGTATTCTCCGGTGGGAGTACAAATGATCTCCCTTTGTGTTGCTTTCAGCCAGATGGCACTTTCCCATACGTGGAATGGACGGGGGTAACGGTTGAGGTCTATATCAACCGGATAGTCGGCATTCATGGCACGGAGGAAGTCATATTGCAGTTTCTGGGTGAAAGCAAAATCAAGATACCGTTGCAATTGGGGATTCATCTTTCGGATAAAATCCATATCGGGTAATTTCCAGTAGGTATTGTTACAGTCTTTTACGAAGCCTCCGTCTTTGCCTGCACATGGATAGATGGCTACGGGTAAATCTGATTTTAATATTCTGTTGAAAGCGAACACGTCCAGTGCTACATTCCACTCACCGCCCGGAATAGCATTTGCTCCGGCATCGCTTCCCAATTCATGGTTCTTGCTTGCTGTCCCGGCACTCAGATGAATTTTGTGTATCTTCTGTTTCATCAGCTTGGGGGCACGGTTGTAGGCAACCGCCAGTATCCTTGCCGAACCGAATGACAATATCTCTACGGGTTCTTTACTCTTTTTCAGAACTTCCAGCAGTATATCGATTGCTTCCTGCTCATAGCCTGGCAGATACTCCATCCGGTCTTCTTCCGATTTCATCATGGATAACGGACCAATGCCATAAGGTACCCTTTTGTTGAAGATATAACTTAATTGTTCCACAGGGATAATTCCGGCTTCTCTCGGTCCACGCGGGTCTTTCCACAGGGTGGGATGGTCGGCAGTATCTTTCCTGAATGCGTCTGTGATGTCCAATAAGACGGCTTTCAGGTCTACATCGGGCAGTCCGAAGCCCATAATGAGGTCCATGTTATCTCCCGGGTCCTGATACGGATGATACAAGTCGGTAATTACCACTACGGGAATCTTTTTGTATTGCCCTGATGCCTTCCCACAGGGGAAGGCAAGAATAAGAGCAATGCATACTATTTGCAGGATTGTTTTATTCATTTGAAATAGTTTTTGAGATTAAACGTAGCCGAATACAGGTCGTATGACCATAGCCAGTTTTCGCCTGTCATGGCAGGAGTGAAGTACATCACCAGTTCATCGTCATTAAGCATGTAACCTTTCGTATCCGTCAGGATACCCGGATTGTGATTTCTTGGGAATCCTGTTTCTTCCGGTCCTGCATGACCGATTTCAATCCATCCGTCTTCTTCGGTAAAGAGACTTTCTGTTCTTGGTTTGTATGCCAGCCGGCAGACATCTCCTACCCAAGTCGGTATCTCTTTGATGGGGGATACACGGGTTTCCGAAACCATATATATATTCTTGTCGGACATGGCAGGATAGCTGTTGGCGCTCAGGAAAGGAATTGCTTTCTCTTCGCCCAATATGATATTATCCAGATCATTCAATTTTATTTCGCGCATACAGAAAGGTCCGTTCTCCGTAGTCGAATGATAGAATAATTGTATGGTCGTAGAGTCTTTGACGATTGTTGTACTTTGCCCCACCCCCCATTTAGTAGTATCTTCGTAAGCTACCAGCGGATTCTGGTCGAACTTGATATACGGGCCTTCGATGTTCTTGGAAATGGCCAGTCCTATCTGGTTGTGGTTACAGTCCCAGCGGTCTACGCCCAGATAGGTCATAATCCAGTTGTAAGTTTCTCCTTTATAAGTCGTTTTAAACTCACGTACGTCCGGGTCGCAGATGTGGCAGTTATCCCAGCCTGTCTCGGAAGGTTCGATGATCTGTGTGCCGGGTTGCCATACATGGCCTTTCTCCGTGGGGATTCCTTTGTATAGATAAACATAGTCCACAATCTTGAACGGATCACGATTCTCACATACAAAGCCGTACCGGATGCCGTACTGGTCTTCTATGATGCTCGGAGCATAGTTATAATGGCCGGCACCGCCGCTGAATTCATACCGGATTTGCGGTGTGAGTTTCTGCGGTTCATTGCCGTCATTGCCCTTGCAACTCAAAAGTGTGAGCAAGGTAAGGTATATGTAGGTCTTATAGTTGTTCATCTCTTTAAATTTAGTTCGTTAATAATTGAGTTGTCGGGTATATAGATGCCATAAATCAATCCTCGACTTGTATGTTCTTGACAGGTCGGATCATGGCTGCACGTGCTTTCTGTCCGTCACCCCAACCCCATGTGTCGCGGTAGCCGCCGGAGTCTCCCAGTGACATGCCACCGTGGGTAGGACTTAATGAATTTCCGCTGCGAACGGCACAGAGCCAGGTGCGATCCATCATTCCGGTTTCATTTCTCCAACCGCTTTGAGGCAGGAAGAGGCAACCGAGTTGTTTCAGATTATCTTTTGTAGCACGTTTGGCAGTAACCTCGTCAACGCCAATAATGATGCCATCGGTTTTGAATCCGGTCTGGGCTGCTGTAACCCATGTTGCTCCTTTTTCCCAAAGAGCTACCATTTCTTCCGTGGTAGGCACACGCCAGCCCTCGGGAGAAGGGTCGTTTTCGGTAGTCCAGTTGGTACCGTCGTTGGTATAGCTTGAAGGCCAGTTAGCCGGTGCCGGATCGTCCTGCGGGCCAGCTGGATAACCTACTTTGCGGTTGAACTGATAGAGTTGCCCTATATCATCGGGAGAGGCCGCGAAAGTTCCCGGAGTGCCTACATTCTTGGTAGACCATATAAGGCCGTTTATCAGCACTTCGTCTTCACCCAGTACCATTGTCTCTTGCAACACCTTTGACTTTAATATCCGGGTACCGGAGCTTACTTCAACGATGACCGAACGGTTCTTTACGAAAGAGGTGGTCGGCTTTACAGTAACGGTGATTACTTTTCTGCCGCTTCCTGACGTTTCACTCAGTGTGCACCAGCCCTGGGCTGAGCTATTGGAATTTGTCAGTTCGGCTGTCCACGATTCATTGCCGTTGACTGTCAGTTCATAAGTTCCGCCATCAGCGCTTACAGGTATGGCTACCGGAAATATGGCGAACTCATTGGGATTGCTTTCGATGACGTAATCGGAATCATTTCCGCATCCCCATAACGTCAGCAGTACAATGACTGCTCCTATTAAATATTTTGTATTGATCATAGCTCAAATGTCTTCAATTAGTACTGGTCATTTTGGTTCAAATTCGGATTGTTGTCCACTTCGCTTTGCGGGATTGGCATACGGATGGATTTACCGATTATAAAGTTATTGAAGTCGCTGTCGCGTGCTTTCAGTTCGTTCAATGTGGTCTGGTCGTTGATACCCCAACGTTTCAAGTCGACCCAACGCACACACTCCATGGCAAGCTCCAGGGCGCGTTCTATCTTCAGGTGTTCGCGGAAAGCATCTTTGTTGGTGCTGATCTGGGAGCCGTTGTAGTATTTGCTATCCTCTATGTTGGGTAGATTGACGCGGTTGCGTACGCGGTTGAGGCATTCAATGGCTTTTGAAGGCGGTGTGGTATTCAGTTCGTTGAGTGTCTCGGCATACAATAACAGCATATCGGCATAACGCAGGGAACGGAAGTTATTATCATTCCAGTAATACAGTGGGGAGGCATCTGTACTATACTTCTTGATGAAGACGCGGTTGCCCCAGTCGCTGTTCCATGAAGAGCCGTATATCAACTGGTTGGGATATTCGGGGAAGTCGGAGGCTGCACCGTCATACCACAGAGTGTAGAACAAGCGGGAATCGTTCTTTCCATCCGTTGTTTGTTCGCGCTTGTAGTAGTCCACCAGCCAGCGTCTTGCTTCGATGTTGTTCCAGCCGATTCCGGTAGGAGCCTGGTTCATTTCAATCTGTGTACCCAGTTGCGCATTCGGGTCCAGGTAGTTGTCTGTCTGGTCGAAGCCCACCTTGTTGGTCAGAGAGAAGTGAATCTCATACAGTGACTCTTTGTTATCTTCCGTATAGTTGCTGAAATTATCAGCCCAGTTGGGTACCAGTGTGTAGTAGTTCTTCCCTTCGCCATCAACGAGCCATTCGAGACATCTTTTGGCATCTTCCCATTTGTGATGCTGTGCATAAGCTTTGGCCAGTAATCCGTAGGCGGCGCCTTTTGTTGGGCGGCCGTAGTTATTGGCGTCGCGTGTGGAAGGGAGTTTGGTGATGGCATCTTCCAGGTCTTCTTCTATTTGTATCAAGACTTCGTCAGCGCTAGCCTGCATGGGCTTATCGGCTGCTGAAGAGGTATTTAGCACGAGAGGTACATTATCCCACAAGGCAGTAAGGTAGAAGTAATAGAAAGCACGCAGGAACTTAGTTTGCCCAATGAGGTCATCCTTGTGCGTTTCATTACTGAACGGTACGTTACCTATATGGTCCAATACTTGATTAGCACGGAAAATGGCAGTATAGTGTTCTCGCCATATCTTGGTATTGACTTCTGAGAAGTTATAATCGGTAAAGATGAACTTGGTGTACTCGTTCAATTCGGTCCATCCGGCATAACTTACGCCTTCGTCCGCCATACCTATCATCTGTGTATAGATATTACGTGTCCAGGTTCCCTGACGGTAGAACATTCCGTATACGGCTACTACACCGGCTTCGATGTCAGATTCTGTCTTCCAGTATACGCCTGTACTCAGGGTGTTTTCATTTTGCAGATCGAGTAAAGAAGGGTCGCACGACGTAAATAATGCCGTGACACCGCATAATATATAAAGAGCTATTTTTTTCATTTCAGCAGTATTTAGAAAGTGAATGATAATGCAAACTGAACAGCGCGTGGGTTAGGGAACGAACAATAATCTGCTCCCATAGTGAAGATGCCGCTGTCTGCAAATTCAGGATCCAGGCCGGAGTATCCCT
>USSR01000010.1 GCA_900557355.1 uncultured Bacteroides sp. | reverse complement strand
AAATTCGTCCGGTTCTTCATTGTCCACCTTATTATATACATGCGTGTGTGTGAGATTTTGGGACGGTGCATTTCCTGCATTTTTTGCATTTTTCCGGTGGTTCATCACTCCCTCTTTGCAGAGAGTTACACCCGCCCTTTCAGCAAGATGGAATGCAGTGCCCAGATGGACATCTCCATGCCGGGTAGTAAGTGCATTGGAGAATATCCGTTCGGCATGTTCCCGTTCGTACTTGGCAGACACCCGGCACAACCGATGGAAAAACTCGCGTCCCGCTTCTCCGCAATCCGTTGCGATGGCGAACGCCAGTTGTACATATTCAGCATACGTAGGGGCAATATCCGCTCCTGCAGTTTCAACCGCCTCACAGAGGCGGCATAACGATTCAATTTCGTCCATAATTTTAATTTATAGTTTTTAATATCTAATTATTTGTTGTTTCTAAACAACGCTCCCGGATCATGACTAAGAAAACAAGACCTTACAATGTCCTTACCGGAAAAGTCTACCCCTTTGCGTTTTTCTCCGAATGGAGGAGGTGTTTCAGTACCATAGAGCAACACAGTGAACATCATTGCCAGTTTCATATTTTCGATGATACTGTTTGTGTCGTTAGCAATGGGTAAATGATCGTAGGGTACGAATGCTTTTACACCCCGTCCGCTGGGACTGATAAACGTGAGTACAGGATGCAGAAGGTGGTCATTAAACAATGTACTGCGCATTTCCACTGCCTCCTGATAGGAGTCGAGATGGTCGATATCTACCACCACCAGATGTGAAGAAGCTACGAAACATTTGCTGTTGCGACGCGAGAACGTACCACAGGGAGTCACGTATGGCAATAGTGATGCTTTTGCTGTCCGTATATCTCCGGAATTGCGTACTTGTTCGGTCAGAATTTTGAGATTCTCGTTGCAGGTTATCATTTGAAAAACTTGTTCTACGGAGACTTCGCAGGAGGGAATAAGTGTTGCAGGAGTAACAATCCGCCCCAGTTCATTTTTGATGGGAGCAATGGGAGGCATGAAATAAGACATTCTGAAATCGTTTGTCATAACATTTATATTTTTTGATTATCGTCTTGAATTTTCAAAACGCGGTGCGAAGGTAGAAATAGCTTTTAAATATATCGTTCAGACATGTCTGAACAGATATGCATAAAATTAACATATAATACAATGTATTTAACAACTAATAAAATTATAAACATGAAAAAATTTAATCATCCCGTACTGGGCCATTTTATCGCAGAGCAGTTTGAACGTGCTCACTTGTCAATAGAGGCTATGCGTAAAGAAATCCACATGGGAAAACCCACTTATTACAAGATGACATCTGGGGAGATTTACGTCTAAGTGATTTTACCCGTCTTTTTTCCTATTACTATGACAATCTCACAAAAGAAGAGTTTCGAGCCAAAATGGTAGAATGGGGAGAACTTTATATTGAGTATAGGGAGAAAAATGAGGATATGGATGAAAATCTAAATCAAGAATAAAGTAATGCAGGAAGTCCAACGTTTTAATAAAGTCCTAAAATCTTTTGTCCTTTCAGGGGACATCATCTTACTGAACTTACTGTTGTGGGTGTTTGGTTCTCTTTGGGGAAACCGTTCTCCTTTTGAGTTTTCCATGCCTCTTTTCCAGAATATGGCTTTGATGACTTTATGTTATCTGGTTTGCAACATTCGTTCTGGAGTGATTCTTCATCGTCCGGTGGTTCGTCCGGAGCAAATAATGCTTCGGGTGGCACGGAACATGATTCCTTTTGTATTGATAGTACTGGGACTTTCGTACATATTCCATTTTGAATGTGTTAACCTGCGTCAGCTGGGGGCATTTTATGTAGTTCTCATTATCGTTATTATTTCTTATCGCCTGACGTTTCGTTATATTCTGGAGCTTTATCGTAAAAGTGGGGAAAATGTCCGAAAGGTAGTACTGGTGGGTAGCCATGAAAATATGCAGGAACTTTATCATTCCATGACGGATGATCCGACATCCGGATATCGTGTACTAGGATATTTTGAAGATTTTCCATCAGACCGCTATCCTATGAATATAGCTTATTTGGGACAGCCGTGCGAAGCTGTTGATTATTTGACCCGTAATGCGGGAAAGGTAGATCAGCTTTATTGCAGTCTTCCTTCCGCCCGTAGTACTGAAATTATGCCGATTATCAACTATTGTGAGAACCATCTGATTCGTTTTTTCAGTGTTCCCAATGTCCGGAACTATTTGAAACGGAGAATGTATTTTGAAATGCTGGGTAATGTTCCGGTACTTTCTATCCGTCGTGAGCCACTTGAGTTATTGGAAAATCGTATTGTGAAACGTGGCTTTGATATTATTTGCTCGCTACTGTTCCTTTGTACCCTTTTCCCGATTATATATATCATTGTGGGGCTGGCAATAAAGATAAGTTCTCCCGGACCTGTCCTTTTCAAACAGAAACGAAGCGGTGAAGATGGTCGTGAATTCTGGTGCTATAAGTTCCGTTCGATGCGGGTGAATGCTCTAAGTGATACACTTCAGGCTACAGAACATGATCCTCGTAAAACCCGAATAGGCGATCTGATTCGCAAGACGAATGTGGATGAACTTCCTCAATTTATTAATGTACTGAAAGGGGATATGTCTTTAGTGGGTCCCCGTCCGCACATGTTGAAGCACACAGAAGAATATTCTCATTTGATAAATAAATATATGGTTCGTCATTTTGTTAAACCGGGTATTACAGGCTGGGCACAGGTGACAGGTTTCCGTGGAGAAACGAAAGAGCTTTGGCAGATGGAAGGACGTGTGCAACGTGACATCTGGTATATCGAGCATTGGACGTTTCTTTTGGATCTGTATATCATGTATAAGACTGTGTATAACGTAATCCGTGGGGATAAAGAGGCGTATTAGGTCAGAATTGGAATTTGAATAAAAATTAAATCAATAGTTGTAATTTACATGAGTAGGTGGTTATGAGAAAATTGAAACGATTGACTTTGGGTGCGTTACTTGCTTTTTTGCTGGTATCCTGCCAATCATATAAGAAAGTGCCTTATTTGCAGGATACGGCTTTTGTGAATGATACAGAACAGAGTGTTCGTCAGACAGGTGTGAAGGTTATGCCCAAGGATTTGTTGACGATTGCCGTGTCTTGTTCTACTCCGGAACTGGCTGCACCTTTCAATCTGGCAAATTCGGGTACTGCTAGTGGAACGGAGGGAAAGACAGTGGGACAAGGAATCGAGTCAACTGCTCTACAGCAATATTTGGTAGATAATCAGGGGAATATCAACTTTCCAGTGTTGGGTGAGATTCATGTAGGTGGATTGACAAAGCTGGAAATAGAAAACCTGATTGTAGATAAGTTGAAGGTTTATTTGAAAGAAGCACCGCTTGTAACTGTACGTATTGTAAATTATCGGATTTCGGTATTAGGGGAGGTCACCAAGCCAGGCAGCTTTGTAGTCTCTAACGAGAAGATTAATTTGCTGGAGGCGCTTGCCATGGCAGGTGATTTGACTATTTATGGCATGCGTGATAATGTGAAATTGATCCGGACAGGGCAAGATAACAAGCAGGAAATTATTACTATGGATTTGAATAAGGCTGAAACGGTACTGTCTCCTTATTATCAGTTACAGCAGAATGATATAATTTATGTGACACCTAATAAGACTAAGGCTAAGAATTCGGATATAGGAACCAATACGGGATTATGGCTGTCTAGTACCTCTATTCTGGTTTCACTAGCAAATATATTGGTAATTTTATTAAATAAGTGATTAGTAATGAAAGAGAATTCGTATAACAATAATATGAGTGATTTAGATGAAGAGAAAGTAAATTATCAGGAAATTCTCTTTAAGTATATTATTCATTGGCCTTGGTTTGTTGCTTCCGTTTTAGCTTGTTTGGTTGGTGCTTGGATGTATTTACATTTTCAGACTCCTGTTTATCAGGTTTCTGCTTCCATCATGATAAAAGATGATAAAAAGAGTGGGAGCGGAAATGCTGCTGATATTGAAAGTTTGGGATTAGGTGGAATGATTACTTCTGCGCAGAGTATCGATAACGAGATAGAAGTGCTACGCTCCAAGACAATCTTGAAAGAAGTTATTAATAATCTCGAACTTTATATTACTTATTATGATGAGGATGAGTTTCCTAAAAAGGAATTATATAAGACTTCTCCAGTAGTCGTAAATCTGACGGCACAGGAGGCCGATAATTTGTCGGATGTAGCTTTTGTTAATATGAAACTTGCACCAGAAGGTGGTTTGGATGTAAATCTAAGGGTAGGTGTATATGACTATAATAAACATTTTGATAAACTTCCAGCAGTGTTGCCTACAGATGCGGGTACATTTGGGTTTACCTTGAGAGATTCCTTGTCGAATGGGAGGGTAGAAGGACAAAATACGATACGGAATATCAGTGCTATTGTTAGTCAGCCATTTGTGGTAGCAAAAGGATATCAGGGGGTATTGAATATAGCACCTACCTCTAAAACAACGTCTGTTGCAGTTGTTTCACTAATGAATACAAATATACAGCGTGGTCAGGATTTTATCAATAAACTGATGGAGATGTATAACCGTAATACGAATAATGATAAGAATGAGGTTGCGGAGAAAACAAAGGAATTTATCAATGAGCGTATTAAGATTATTGATGAAGAACTTGGAAGTACAGAAGATAAGCTGGAAGCATTTAAAAGAAATGCCGGATTAACTAATATCGGTAGTGATGCCCAATTAGCTGTTGAAGGAAATGCAGAATATGAAAGGAAACGTGTAGAAAATGGAACTCAAATTAATTTGATTCGTGATCTTACTAAATACATCAATAACCCGTCAAATGAATATGAAGTATTACCTGCTAACATTGGTTTGTCTGATAATGGTTTGACTACTCAGATAGATCGTTACAATGAATTAATTTTCGAACGTAAGCGTTTGCTACGTACTTCTACGGAGAATAATCCGATGATTGTAAATCTAGATACGAGTATTCGTGCTATGAAAGCGAATGTACAAGCTGCTATTGATGGTACTTTGCAAGGTTTACTTATTGTAAAGGCTGATCTGGATCGTGAGGCTAGTCGCTTTTCTCGTCGTATCAGTGATGCTCCGGGCCAAGAACGTCAGTATGTAAGTATTGCGCGTCAGCAGGAAATCAAAGCAGGACTTTATCTAATGCTTTTGCAGAAACGTGAAGAGAACGCTATAACTCTAGCAGCTACCGCAAATAATGCTAAGATTATAGATGAACCGGTAGCTGAAGGTGGACCGGTTTCTCCAAAGCCTAAAATGATTTATATGATTGCTTTAGTGGTAGGAGTGGGATTGCCTGTTGGTGTTATTTTCTTACTTGGTCTGACTAAGTTCAAAATAGAAGGGCGTGGTGATGTTGAGAAATTAACAAGTCTACCTATTGTGGGTGATGTACCTTTGACTGATGAAAAAACAGGCTCTATTGCAGTGTTTGAGAATCAGAATACTTTAATGAGTGAGACTTTTCGTAATGTCCGTACTAATCTACAGTTTATACTTGAAAATGGTCAGAAAGTAATTCTGGTGACTTCAACAGTTAGTGGTGAAGGTAAGTCTTTTATTTCTTCAAATCTTGCGATTAGTCTATCTTTATTAGGAAAGAGGGTAGTAATTGTAGGGCTTGATATTCGTAAACCCGGTTTGAATAAAGTCTTTAATATCCCTCGAAAAGAGCAGGGGATTACTCAATATCTGTCAAATCCTGAAAAGAATCTAATGGATTTCGTTCAGCCTTCGGATGTTAGTAAGAATTTATATATTCTTCCTGGTGGAACAGTACCACCTAATCCTACGGAATTACTGGCTCGTGATGGTTTAGATAAAGCGATTGAAATATTGAAAAAGAACTTTGATTATGTAATTTTGGATACTGCCCCTGTTGGTATGGTGACTGATACTTTGCTTGTAGGGCGTGTAGCTGACTTATCCGTTTATGTATGTCGTGCTGATTATACTCGGAAAGCAGAGTTTACCTTGATTAATGAGTTGGCTGCTGATAATAAGCTTCCCAATATCTGTACCGTTATTAATGGTCTTGATCTTCAAAAAAATAAGTATGGCTATTACTATGGTTATGGTAAATATGGCAAGTACTATGGCTATGGTAAGCGTTATGGCTATGGATACGGTTATGGCGAGCATAAAATAAAGGAGGAGTAAATATCTAAAATGTAAATATTTAGCTTGTTAAGTTCTGATTTTCAAGTAAATCATATTTTTACATTAACTAGGGAATTATTCTCTGTTACTAATCTGATTATTAAAATTTTAAGAACGTAAATATGGAAGATAAATCTATTTCAATTATTATACCTATTTATAATGCAGAGTCCACTTTAAAAAGATGTATTGATAGTATTATTAAGCAATCATATAAGCAATGGACATTGATTCTGATTAATGATGGTAGCACTGATGATAGTCAAACCATTTGCCATAATTATGAAGTACGAGATAATCGTATATTACTATTGAACAAAGAGAATGGAGGCGTTAGTTCTGCTCGAAATCTAGGTATAAGAACTGTGCAAACGGATTATCTTATTTTTGTAGACTCTGATGATTTTCTTGAAAAGAATTGTATTGAGAATCTACTTGTTGGAGCAGATTGTGATATTAGCTTCATAAATACTGCAAGATATAGCCTAGATACTGGAACTGTATGTGGAATGATGACAAATATAGTTGAAAATAAATATTATAAAAGGTTAACGGGGGGGGTAAAATCCAATGATATTTTTTCTGCTGGTATTCCTTTTGCAAAGCTTTACAAAACAAGTATAATAAAAGGACATAATATCTGTTTCGATGAACGCATTAAGAATCATGAGGATCATCTGTTTTTCTTTGACTATTTACTTCATTGCGACTCTATGTATTTATGTTCAGAAATAGGCTATTATTGGACATTTCGCGAGAACTCTAACTCTTTATCACATACCATACCTACAAGTAGGAATATGCTTATAGCTGCAGAAGGGTTTATGCAAAGATATCCTGCCCTTTTTGAACATTTTAATGTCTATGATCAGGATTATATTAGTCGAGTTACTACAGAGTATGGAGTGGGGTCATATCGAGCAGCATGTTATAGTTTGTATTATTATAAAACACCTAAGATAGATCGTTTGACGTTTTTAAAGGAACAAGTGCCGGTTATGAGAAGGCTGTATAATAAGTATGGATATGCTCCCAATAATAAAAAGCATAAACTGATTTTTATCTTTCTCTGTTTACCCATTCCTGTTCGTATTAAAGATGTTTTACTTTCTAGAGTCTGGTAACTACTAAAGTATATTTTATATGTTAAACATTTCCCCTTTCTTTGATAGACAATATAAGGTTTATAGTGAAAATGTAAAGAGTAGGAATAAGTTACATTACCTTATAGGACTTTATGTCCGTTGGAAACAGCATTTCAAGTATGAACGTGCTGTTCGTATAGCACGTAAGCATGGTGCGAAGGTTGGTGAAGGTGTTATTATGCCTTTGTCATTGGCTCGTTGTGCAAATTCTAATCTCACAATAGGTAATCACGTTAGCATTCAAACAGATAAGATAGATTTGCGTGCTCCGGTTACTATTGGCAGCCATGTTATTATAGGCTCGGAAACGGAAATCATCACAAATTCTCATAATTATTGACTCTGTTCTTTGGGAACATAAACATTATGGCATTCAGATTGATGATTATGTATGGATACCTACAAAAGTTCTTATCCTTCCCTCTTGTCGGCATATTGGTGAAGGTGCAGTTATTAGTTCGGGAAGTGTAGTGGCAAAAAATGTTGAACCGATGTCGGTAGTAAGTGGAAATCCTGCTAAAGAATTAAGGAAACGTAAGTGTGTGCACTCTGAATTGGTGGTGGAATCGCTGTTGGGAGGGGATTATTTAATATATAAAATGTCTCGCAATTATAAATGAAACAATCACATAATATTTGCACTGATATACGTTGTGATTATACCCGAATCATAGAAGTATCCGTAAGGGTTATCATTGAAATCTCTATAAAAAAAGATTCCCAATTGATAAAATCTAATGTTTTCAGCCGTTTCAAGCATGTAAGTACGTTGAGCATGAAGGGATCAAAATGACTATTTAATTTGGACATTTACTAATGTCGACTACAAAAACATCAAAGGTCTTATAGGTACATAGTGAGTACTCACATGAGTTGTAATCTTTTTAATTTTATGTTTTATGGGATTGATAGAGGGGGGGAATAAACGAATAGCTCAAAATACTCTTTTACTTTATTTTCGTATGCTATTCATGATGGTTATATCACTATATACCAGTAGAGTGATATTGCAGGTGCTGGGAGTAGAAGATTATGGTATCTATAGTGTAGTAGGGGGATTAGTGTCTATGTTTTCGTTAATATCCAACTCTCTTTCTAATTGTATTGGACGTTTTATTGCATTTGAAATAGGACGAAATGATCTGATGAAGTTAAAAAAAACTTTTTCAGTCGCTGTTTCAATATATATCATCTTGGCTTTAGTAACTTTTGTCGCTGTAGAAGCAGTGGCTGTATGGTTCTTGAATACAAAAATGAATATTGCTAAAGAAAATATGATAGCGGCTAATTGGGTTTTACAGTTTTCTTTATTGACTTTTATTGTGAATTTAATTAGTATACCGTATAATGCTACGATAATAGCTCATGAAAGAATGAGTATATTTGCCTATATAAGTATATTTGAGGCTATTTCTAAGTTAGTGGTTGTATATTTACTATTATTATCTTCCCATGATCGTTTGATATTATATGCATTTTTGCTTTTTCTTCTTTCATTGTTTATTCGTATTATATATGGAATATATTGCAAAAGACAATTTGAAGAGTGCTCCGTAAATTTTATCTGGGATAAGCCAATTGTACTGGAAATGTTTAATATGGCGGGATGGAATTTTTTAAGTAGTATGGCTGATATTTTTAAGTCACAAGGCGTCGCCATTCTTATTAATTTATTTTTTGGAACATTTGTTAATGCAGCACAGGCTATTGCTCAACAAGTTAATAATGCTGTAAATCAGTTTTGTAATAATTTTATGACAGCAATAACACCGCAAATAACAAAATCTTATGCTCAAGAAAATTATATGCGAGTGGAGAAGTTATCTATGATTGGTAGCAGATTTTCTTTTTATCTTGTTATGTTGTTTTCGCTGCCTATTTTATATGAAACAAACTTCATTTTGGAGTTGTGGTTAGGCGTGGTACCCACTTATACTATAATATTCGTTCAATATGCTTTAATACAAACTGCATTTGAAGTTTTATCTAGAACTCTTATTAATATAATAATGGCTTCTGGCTATGTTCGTAAATATCAAATAGGAGTTAGTCTTTTGTTATTTGCAAATTTTCCCTTATCGTATTTCTTGTTGAAAATGGGTTTTGATGCAGACAGTGTATACATTGTAGCAATATTAATAACAATTTCTACTTTGTTATGGCGATTCTATATAGCACATACCTTGATGCATTTTAATGTTAAATATTATGTGAAAAATGTCTTTATATATCCGATATTAATTGCTGTTATTTGTTCCATTCCATATTCTATTATCGTCTATCATATGCCTATAGGAATATGGCGCTTTGGATTTTCCTTAATAATAGGTATAATTTTTACACTGCTTATTATTTATTTAATAGGAATAAATAGTAGAGAGAGGATGTTTGTAAATTCATTTATAGTTGGTTTACGTAATAAAATATATAGAAACAATAGATATGATACCTAAAATAATTCATTATTCATGGTTCAGTGATGCTCCTATTCCTGAACATATTCAAGAGTTAATGGTTACATGGAAAAAATACCTTCCAGATTATGAATTCCGTTTGTGGAATGGCAAAGCTTTGGCAGAGATTAATTGTCCCTACGCTAATGAAGCTGTTAGTGTAAAGAAATGGGCTTTTGCAGCTGATTTCTTACGTAATTACGTAGTTTATAAGTATGGTGGTATTTGGCTTGATACAGATATTGAAGTTTTTAAATCGTTTGATCCTTTCTTGAACAATAGAATGTTTATAGGAGCAGAGGCTAACTTTCATGGATTACCGAAGAAGCGTTATGTTACTTCTCACTGTTTTGGTGCGGAGGCTGGACACCCTTTTTTGAAGTTGTGTGTAGATTATTATATTAATCGCCATTTTATTCATTCTACGAATGAGGAATTACCTTTAACTTTTCGTTATGATATGCAATTGATTTTACCGGAGATTCATGGCAAAATATTAGTAGACAACTTGGGTTATAATGCTGATGGTTATCAAGATCAAGATCAAGTACTAAAAGATGGTATTCATATATATCCGTCTGATTATTTTGATTCACCACGATATAATACTATGAAGAATGTAGTATGTATTCATCGGGCACAAGGGGGATGGAGACCTAACTCCAATGCTGGTGAGTTTGATTATTCATCAACAAATGCTGCAAAGAAGAATTTGTATTATTATATTTTTCAGTTATATGATAAGTTGAACGGTTTTAGTTACAAATATTTAGGATTTGGTATATCAAAAGGTAAGCGATGAAAACTAAGATTAATATACTATCACCAGGAAGATTCCATGTGCTTGATTTAGCTCGGGAGTTAGACAAAAATGGATTTGATGTAAAATTCTATTCTTTTGTGCCCACTAAGCGTGCTATGCGTTTTGGGCTACCTAAGCATTGTTCTGCATCTATTTTTGTATTGATGTTGCCTTTTTTAGCTTTATGTAGAATTTTTAATCGAAGTCAACAGATCAAGCGATTGCGTATCAATGTCCAAGATTACATAACCGCTTGGATCATGCGCAAATCAGATGTGGTAATTGCTATGAGTGGTGATTTTGTATATGCACCTAGAAGAGCGAAAAAAAAGGGAGCATTAGTCATTTATGAACGAGGCTCTAAACATATTCTAGAGCAAAAAAGAGTAATGGAATCTATACCTTCAAATAAAGGGGTGAAACCTATTCCAGATGTGAATGTTAAACGTGAGTTAGAAAGCTATGTGATTGCTGATTATATTGCTATTGCCTCTAAACATGTTTATGAGAGTTTCATGATACATAACTATCCCAAAGAAAAATTGTTCGTTAATCCTTATGGAGTTGAACTTTCAGATTTCTATCCAGATATGACTCGACAAAGAAACTATGACGTAATAATGATAGGAGGATGGAGTTATAGAAAAGGGTGTGATTTAATTATTGAAGCAATAAATAGAACTGGTTACTCCTTCCTTCATGTAGGTGGACTTGTTGATATGGAGTTTCCTAAGATGCCGAACTTTACACATCATGGTATAGTTGATCAAAAAGAGTTGATCAATTATTATCATCAAGCAAAAGTATTTGTTTTGCCTTCAAGGGAGGAGGGATTAGCTATGGTGCAAGCACAAGCTGTCGCTTGTAATCTTCCTGTTGTTGGCAGTAAGGATTCTGGTGCAGAGGATTTAAAAAGATTTGTTGAGCAGCCAGATAATATCATTATTGTAGAAGAATTTACTGCAGAGGCTGTTGTCCATGCTCTACATGAAGCTATGGAACAATATGACAAGCTCGGTCTCACTATATATGCAGGAACAGCCAAGGAACAGTTAACATGGTCTTCTTATGGTAAAAGATATACAGATTTTTTAAAAAAAATATTGAAACATGAGAATACTCTCAATAGGCCCGATGGACGGGTTGAGTAATACTTGTTTGCATCGGCATTGGGCATTGACAAAATATGCTGGCCTAATTGATGTAGTAAATACATCTGGTGTCAAAAGTTCATTATGGTATAAGATATCCTATCACCTATTTTTATATGGTATTCCTATAAGGGTACCGGAAAGTAATCATGAGAATGATAATATCCGTTTTTTAGTGGATAAGAATCTTTATGATCTAGTTTGGGTCGACAAAGGGATTACGATCTATCCTGAAACATTACACTATATTAAGCAGAAGCAACCTAATGCAAAGCTTGTTAGTTATTCCCCTGATAACATGGCGCTGCGTCATAACCAGACACAGCAATATTTAGAAAGTGTACCTTTATATGATTATATTATTACTAATAAATCGTATATTTTAGATGATATGCGGCAGTTGGGTGCTAAAAATATTTATTTTGTGAATAATAGTTATGAAACAACCTTTCACCACCCCCGTGCATTAACAGAAGAAGATTATAAAAACTATGGTGCTGATGTCGGATTTATAGGAGCTTGGGAACAAGAGCGTTGTACCTCTATTCTTTATTTGGTGAATCATGGAATAAAGGTCAGAGTGTTTGGTGATGGTAAATGGAATGATTATAAAAATTATAACTCAAATTTGATTGTAGAAGTGGCTGGATTAAGAGGTGAGGATTATTGCAAGTCATTACAGGCGACTCGTATTAATCTTTGCTTTCTGCGGAAAATTAATTTTGATCAACAGACCACGCGTTCTGTTGAAATACCAGCTTGTGGTGGTTTTATGATGGCAGAACGAACAGCAGAACACTTGGCCATGTTTGAAGAAGGAAAAGAAGCTGCATTTTTCAGCAACAACGAAGAATTATTGGATAAATGTAGTTATTATTTGGCTCACGAACAAGAAAGAGCAGTTATAGCTGAACTTGGCTTAAAACGTTGTATAGCTTCTGATTATTCTAATAGAGGAATGATTCGTAATATTTTAAAGGCAATTTATGGCTCGTAAAAGTTCGGTACTTTTCATCAAGAAGTGGGGGAACAGGATTATTATTGTTGCCATTATTTTGGAAATGTTTTTTTGGCCTTCTTTGGAGAATCTAGCAGGATGTGGTATGACATGGATTTGTTGGAGTCTATTTAGAAAAATAGGACTCAATGAAACTATTATTAAAGAACACATTTTTGTTTGGCTGGTTTTTTTATCTATGAGTTTATATAGGATACTTCCCCTTTTGGCAACTTTGGTTGAGTTCAATTCTATTGGATATAATTTCAGAGTTCCATTTGATACTTATTTGGGGGAGACAGTATTGTACCTTTTTTCTGCTTTAGCATTTTATTGCGCTACACGATCTCACAATGCTTTGCGGAAGTTGAAAAGTCTTTTATATCGATATGGACTATATGATCGTGTGTCGAATAAGACTATTTGGATTTTAGGCTTGATGGGGTTAGCTATTCGTTTCTATTTGATGGGTACTCATGTACAGATTGGTGATGTGATTGGTAAAACATTAGCAGGTTTTTTATTTTTTCAATATGCTCCTTTAATATTATTTTTTCCTTCTTTATATAGTAATTCTCAAAAACAAAATGATATTGTTGTGAGAAACAGGTTGGCTACTTTTTATTTCATATTTATTATATTATTGGCTTTTTCGACGAATAGTCGCTATGCTATTCTTGAGCCATTTGGAACTTTTGCTCTTCTTTTTGTACTGTCTTATGTCCAACATAAAACTAGTACTCGGCAGTTAATAAATAAGAAATATATTATTTATGCAGCCTTGGCAATCATCTTTTTTGTTCCATTTGTTAGTGATGTTTCACTTGCAATGATTGCTAATCGAAATATTCGTAGTGAAGTATCTGCATCAGAATTATTAAAAAGCACGTTAAACACTTACCTTGATAGAGATAAAATGGAACTTTTGAGACGACTTAAGGAACAGAAGGGAGTTGAAGGTTTGAAAGAAGAAGAATGGACTGAAATATATGTTAGTAATTTTGCTTTAAATCGTTATTGTAATCTTAAGGTAACTGACAATACTTTATATCATGCAGAACGTGTAGGTTTTAATAATGAGGTAATGTATAATGATTATTGGAATAGGGTGTTGGGATTATTGCCTATGCCTATATTAAAGGAGTTGGGGATTAATTACAATAAAAATGAGATCTTCTCTCGTGGCGATTTGTTAAAATCATTGTCGTTGAATGTTCCAATATTTGCTTCTCTTCTGGTGACTAGTCATTTGGCTGATGGTCTTGCAACTTTTGGCTTCTTTTATTTTCCTCTTGAATGCCTTTTGATGTATTTAAGGTTTCTTTTTCTAGATACCTTTTTAATTATCAGAAATAATAGGGTTCAATATTCAATATTGGGTTTAATAACAATATTTTCTTTTTTGGCCATGTTCCGAAATGCTAGTGGTGGTTGTGATAGTTTGGGATATTTATTGAGGGGGTATTGGCAAGATGTTATTCTATTTATTATTTGTTTTTTTATTATAAAACGGATAAGTCGTTGATTTCTACTAATATTATTTACCATTTAACACAATCTAATAAAATCATAATATGATAGTAAGAAGTAAAGCACCCCTTCGCTTAGGTTTAGCAGGAGGAGGTAGTGATGTATCACCCTATAGTGATATGTATGGTGGACTGATTCTTAATGCTACGATTAATTTATATACTTATTGTACCATTGAAGAAACGAATGATGGGTTGATAACTATTGATAGTGATGATGCGCAGTGTCATGAGTCATATCCTTTAGAAAGATATTTGGAAATAGATGGTAATGCAAGTTTGATTAAAGGTGTGTATAACAGAGTTATAAGAGATTTTGATATTGTACCTCGTAGCTTTAAGATTACTACTTATAACGATGCTCCTGTTGGATCAGGTCTTGGTACCTCTTCTGCCATGGTAGTATGTATCCTTAAAGCGTTCATTGAATGGCTTACTTTACCGCTGGGTGACTATGAAGCTTCACGTTTAGCTTACGAGATAGAACGCAAAGATTTGGATCTTTCTGGAGGTAAGCAAGATCAGTATGCTGCCGCTTTCGGAGGATTTAATTTTATGGAATTTTTGAAGAATGATCTTGTGATTGTTAATCCATTGAAGATAAAACGATGGATAATAGATGAATTAGAGGCTTCTATGGTTCTTTATTTTATAGGTGCTTCACGAAGTAGTGCCGCTATCATTGACCAACAGAAGAAAAATACTTCTTCAGGTAATGAGAAGGCGATTGAGGCTATGCATAAGATTAAACAGAGTGCTATTGATATGAAGCAGGCATTATTGAAGGGGGATATGAAAGAGTTTTCTCGGATTCTGGGCGAAGGTTGGGAAAATAAGAAAAAGATGGCAGATAACATTACTAACTCTATGATTCAAGAGGTGTTTGATCTTGCTATTTCTGCTGGAGCAGTGGCTGGAAAAGTCAGTGGTGCAGGTGGAGGAGGATTTGTGATGTTGATGGTGGAACCAACTCGTAAAAAAGAGCTAATAAATGCATTGAAGAAGCTTAATGGGTTTGTGATGCCTTTTCATTTTACTGAAGGTGGTGCGCATGGATGGAAAATTTATTCAACCAATAAAGTTTAAATATGAGCAATCTTGATTTGTTAATAATGAGATATCCTCATTTGGAATGTTGCAAGGGTAATATTATAATAGCTTTCGAATTTATTAGAGATTGCTATAAAAATGGTGGTAAATTATTGGTTTGTGGTAATGGAGGAAGTGCTGCTGATGCTGAACATATTGTGGGGGAGTTGATGAAAGGATTTAAGAAAGCTCGTCATCTTGCTTCAATTGAGGTAGAAAAATTAGTGGAAATTGATAGCTTAATGGGGAGGACTCTAGCAGACAATCTTCAAGGTGCTCTTCCTGCAATAGCACTTGACGGTCATCCTGCTCTAACTACTGCCTATATGAATGATTGTGAACCAATAATTTGTTTTGCTCAACAAGTGTATGGATATGGTTGTAAGAATGATGTTCTATTTGCTATTTCTACATCAGGTAATAGCAGGAATGTGTTGTATGCAGTTGTTGCAGCAAAAGCAAAAGGAATGGTTGTAATAGGCCTTACAGGTGAGAATGATAGTAAGCTGTCTGCCATGTCTGATGTCTGTATTCGTGTGCCTAGTACAGAAACCTATCAAATTCAAGAACTCCATTTGCCAATTTATCACTGCCTCTGTCTAATGCTTGAAGACTATTTTTTTAATTCATAAATTACAATGTAATGGAAGTAATTATTTTAGCAGGGGGATTGGGGACACGTTTACGTTCAGCTATAGGCAATGAAATTCCCAAATGTATGGCTCCAATAGACAATAAACCATTTTTATGGTATTTACTTCGATATTTAACTCGTTATGATGTAAGTCGTGTGGTGCTTTCAGTGGGCTACTTACGAGAAGTGATATATAAATGGGTTGATGATGTGAGAGATGATTTCCCTTTTTTATTTGAATATGCTGTAGAAGAAACTCCTTTGGGTACTGGTGGAGGAATTAGAGAAGCACTGAAACATTGTTTGAATGATAATGTTGTAATTCTTAATGGCGACACATTTTTTGATGTTGACTTGGTTCGATTGATGAACGAGCATATACGCATGGATAGCTATTTAACTGTGGCGCTGAAATCTATGCGAAATTTTGAACGTTATGGAGCTGTGGAATTGGCAACTGATGGGCATATTATTGCTTTTCATGAGAAAACTTATTGTTCTGCAGGGCTAATCAATGGTGGAGTATACGTTATTGACCGTGTTAAGTTATCTATGAATGAATATCCGGAAAAGTTCTCTTTTGAGACTGAGGTTATGGAGAAACAGTGTGAGGTTGGTACACTCCATGGGATTACTTCTGATGGCTATTTTAAGGATATTGGTATCCCGTCTGACTATATTCAAGCCAATATTGATTTCAAATTATTGTTTTAAAATCATGTTATTAAAAGATATTGATATCACAGGCTATAGTACTATTTTGCTTGATCGTGATGGTACTCTTAACCGTCAACGTCAAGGTGATTATGTAAAGTGTTGGGAGGAATTTGAATTCCTTCCTGAAGTCTTAAATACATTAGCCCGATTTGCATTAACAGCCAAATATATTTTTGTAGTTACTAATCAGAGAGGGGTGGGCAAAGGGTACATGACAGAACAACAATTAAGTGATATTCACAGTCAAATGATATCTGAAATTGAAGCTGTTGGTGGGCGAATCGACAAAGTGTATTATTCGGTTGGAGTGAGTGATGAAGATTTAACACGTAAGCCAAATGTTGGAATGTGGCAACAAATATGTTTAGATTACCCGGATATAAATGTTGCTACTACACTGATGATTGGAGATGGGGATTGCGATATGGCCTTTGCTCATAATTGTGGAATAGATTTTATAAAAGTAGACCGTCAACAAGTGGTATTTATTAAAGAAACAACAGATTGATATGAAAATTGTTTTTTTTACGCGTTCCAAGGATAGTGCGATAAGTATTGGTAAGGCTTTTGCTGTATTAATAGATGAGATAAGTAAATCACAGCAGGTTAAAAGCTATTATGTGCCTTATGCTTCTTATAGTCTATATAAGATGTGGAGGAACATCTTATATGTCTATCGAAATAGGACGAAAACTGGTATAAATCATATTACTGGGGAGATTCATTTTTGCATGTTTGCTTTGATAGGGGTAAAATCTGTACTTACGGTGCATGATTTAGGATTCTATACCAATAAGCCTATGTCAAAAATAAAGAAAGCTTATTTATATCTGTTCCAACTCTATTTCCCTTTTTGTTTGGCTGACAAGATTGTTGCTATTAGTGACTTTACACGAGATGAAATCATTCGTTTGGTACCTTCTGTTGCTAATAAAGTGGTGAGAGCCAACCATCATAGTGTAGATGAATATATCTATACTCCTAAAATAACCATCAATAAAGATAAACCTGTTATTCTTCAGATAGGTACGGGATCTAATAAGAATCTTGAGACAACTATGCGTGCTGTAAAAGGTTTGAATTGCCATTTACGTATAATACGGAAGATGACAGAAACACAGGTTCAACTTGCTCAAGAACTTGGCATAGATTATAGTAATGATTGGAATCTTTCAAATGAACAGTTGGTTGCTGAATATCAAAATTGTGATATTGTATGTTTTCCTTCTATATACGAAGGATTGGGGGCTATAACTATTGAAGCACAGGCAGTAGGGCGTGCTGTTATCTCAACAAATAAGGAACCAATGCGTTCAGTTGCGGGAGGTGCAGCCATCCTTGTAAATAATCCTAAAGATGCAGAAGAACTTAGAAGTGCAATTTTGTCGTTAATTAGCAATGATTCATTACGTAACGACATAGTAGCGAAAGGATTGAAGAATGTTGAAAATTATAAAGTGGCAAGTTGTGCCCAACAGTATATAAATATATATAAAAAACTATGAAGATATTAGATTGTACTCTCCGTGATGGTGGTTATTACACCAATTGGGATTTTGATTCAAAGATAGTTGACGTTTATATTCAAGCTATGAATGTTCTGCCTATTGATTATATTGAGTTAGGTTACCGTAGTATCCCCACTAAGGAGTATATGGGAAAGTTTGGTTATTCACCAGTTTCAGTTCTTCGTCATATCAAAACTACTTGTATTAAGAAGATTGCTGTAATGTTAAATGAAAAAAATACGCGTCCTGAAGATCTGGATACCTTGTTGGTTCCTATTCAGGGATTGGTAGATATGATTAGAATAGCTGTTGACCCTAATAACTTTGATAGAGCAGTTATTTTAGCTCAATCTATTAAGACTTTAGGCTTTGAAGTGGGATTCAATACCATGTATATGTCTAAGTGGGATGATTATGAAGGCTTTTTATCAAAGTTGAATAAGATAAATAAGGTTGCTGATTTGTTTTGTATGGTTGATTCATTTGGTGGCGTATCACCTGAAGAATTGAAAGCAATCTTTCAAACAGTTAAGCAGAATACAACTTGTCCAGTAGGTTTTCATGGGCATAACAACTTGCAGCTGGGATTGGTAAATACTCTGACAGCTATTGAATGCGGGATAGATTATGTGGATGCCACAATTTTGGGGATGGGACGTGGTGCAGGGAACTTGAACATGGAATTGTTACTTACTTACTTGAACAAAGGAGGGTTGGAAGTTGATTTTAATGTGTTAGGTGATGTGATTACAGCTTTCCAATCACTTCATGATAAATATCAATGGGGTACAAACTTGCCTTATATGTTGTCTGGTGCCAATTCTATTTCTCAAAAAGAAGTGATGGATTGGGTAGCCAATCGTACTTATAGTTTTAATAGTATTGTTAGAGCTTTGGACAATAAACGAAATAAGGTCAAGGATAATGCGCATTATTCAGTGTTAAGAGCTGATAAAGTAGAGAAAGTATTGATTATTGGAGGGGGGAATAGTGTACTGGAACATCAGGAAGCTATAAAGGAATATATTCATAATAATCCTGATATGCCGTTACTTTTTGTTACGGCTCGGCATGCAGCTTTATATAATGAAGTTGTTAATAAGAAATATTATTGTTTGGTGGGAAATGAAGCCAAACGACTGTCGCAAAATATAAGTGGAACTGATTTTAAGGGTGAGTGCCTTCTGTCTCCTTATCCTCGGACAATGGGTACTGAAGTACCAGTATATGCGGAAAAGTGTACACAAGAACTTTCGCAGATATCTTTTACAAATACATACATGGATTCGTGTACTGCAGTTGCTCTTCAGACCGCCATTGAACTCCAGGCTGATAAAATTTATCTCATAGGTTATGATGGTTATCAAGGACAAGTACTCTCTGAAAAGGAAATGGATCTAACAAATGAAAACCGTACTCTTTTTTTGAGTTTTACAAATGTAACGGGTAAAATCCTGACCTCTTTAACACCCTCTTTATACAAAGAATTAAATGTAGAATCTATTTATCAATATTTGTAGGCTTGTTGTAAATTTATTTTCACTACTAATATTATCTATCAGTTACATTTTTAATCGAATTAATAAAACCATAACAATATGGATAAAATAGCTTTTTTCCTCCCTGCTCGAAAGGGTAGTGAACGTGTGAAAAATAAAAATACCCGTTCGTTTGCAGGCATTGAGGGTGGTTTGGTCGAAAATAAAATTAGGCAATTGCTTAGTACTAAACATGTGGATGAAATTATTCTTTCTACCAATGATGAAGTTTGTATGGAAGTGGCGCAGAAATTTACTTTAGATAGTCGCCTTCGCATAGTTGCCCGTCCTGACAATCTCTGCCTTAGTTCAACCAATTTACAAGATTTAATATGCTATGTGCCTACTATTACTGATGCTGATCACATTCTTTGGGGGCATGTCACTACTCCTTTGGCTGGTGCAAACGAATATGATAAAGGTATTGAACTTTATTTATCCAAACTTCATGAAGGTTATGATTCATTGGTTGGGGTAACTGAATTGAAGAATTTTCTATTGAATCGTGAGGGTAAACTTATTAATAATACTACGAACATTCCTTGGCCTAGAACGCAAGATTTGGAACCTTTATATGAAATTAATCATACCATGTTTCTGGCAAAACGAGAGGTGTATATAGAGCAGAAAAATCGTATTGGTGTGAATCCTATGCTACATGTGATGGATGAGATTCACTCCTTTGATATTGATTGGGAGGATGATTTTACTATTGCTGAAGTAATGTATAAAAATCTGTATCGATGAAGAAGGTAGTGACTTTTGGTGAAATTATGCTTCGTTTAGGAGCTCCTGATTATCTTAGGTTAACACAATGTCATCAGTTGGATATGACTTATGCGGGTGCTGAAGCGAATGTGGCGGTCTCATTGTCGAATTATGGCATAGCAGTGGATTATATTACCAGATTACCCGATAATCCTATTGCCGATAAATGTATTATGGAACTCCTCTCTCATCGTGTGGGTATAGATCATGTGATTCGTGGTGGTGAACGTATCGGAATTCTGTATCTAGAAACTGGATCAAATGCTCGTCCTTCACGCATATTTTACGATAGAGCAAATTCTTCTTTGGCTACTATTGAACTAGGAGTTATTGATTGGAAAGAAATTTTTAAAGATGCATGTTGGTTTCATTGGACAGGTATTACTCCTGCTTTGTCTGAAAATGCGGCTAAAGTATGTTTGGAAGCTATACAGGCTGCTAATGAAATGAATATTACAGTATCTTGTGATATTAATTACCGGGCTAACCTTTGGCATTATGGTAAAACTGCAGCTCAAATTATGACACGGTTAGTTGAAGGATGTGATGTTATTATTGGCAACGAAGAGGATTGTGAGAAGGTTTTTGGTATTAAACCTGAAAATTTTGATGCAGGCAAAACCAATGGCAAGGTGAATCAATCTGCTTTTGAATCAGTGTGTCATCAAATGATGAACAGGTTCACTCGTTGTAAAATAATGGCTGTAACACTTCGCGGTGCAATAAATGCAAATCATAATACTTGGCGTGGAATTCTTTGTGATGCAGGTACATTCTATCATTCTAAAATTTACGATATTACAGATGTTGTGGATAGAGTAGGGGGTGGTGATTCCTTTATGGGTGCTTTGATTTATGGTTTGCTAACTTATACTGACAATAAGCAGAAAGCACTTGATTTTGCTGTGGCTGCTTCATGTTTAAAGCATACCATTAAAGGAGATTATAATATAGTTACTAAACAAGAAGTTGAGAACTTGATGGATGGGGATGGTTCTGGACGTGTAAAAAGATAATTAGAATGGATTTTTGGTCTTTAATGATTATAAAGGATGATTGGATAATTTCCTTTGCTGAAGGGTTGCGCAATTTGAAAAGCAAAGTGAGTCCTGCTTTAAGTAAGGTAAGAAAACAAATGCAGGCATTGCCTTTGGAAGGTGAGGGCAAAGATATCTATGTGATATTGAATGCTCCTTCTTTGAATACTCAAGATTTGAGTATGTTGAAAGGTAAATGTACTATGTTTGTAAATCGTGGTTTTATGCATCCACTATATGAAGAATTACAGCCGACCTACCATGTTTTTGTTGATCCGAAAATGCTCAATGGAGTATGGCCGGTTTCATGGTTAGGTGAAATATTGAAAAAGAGTCCAAATACAAAAATATTAATGCCTTTATTGTGGAGCCAAAAGGAAATGTTTGAACCTTATAGAGCGCATATTATTTGGATAACTTGGAGGCTGCCATTTTACAATTTGGGCGTTTCTGGTGAGTGTTTTTCATTTGCTATCCAGCAGAAATATTCTCATATTTATTTCACAGGTTTTGATGCTACGGGTATTGGCCATGAGATGGTGAAAACTGCGGATAGTCATTTCTATGGTAACGATAAAGAGTTGGAAAATAAAACAACTACTCAATTTGTGATTGATTTGATGATGCATTCTCGCCATCTCCATGATTTGAATCGATTGTCTAATTATTGTAAAAAGCGTGGGATAAAGGTTATCAATATTACAAACGGTGGATTGTTGGATATGTTTCCACGTGAGTCGGTCTTACCTGTTTTTGAAAGCAAATAATGACACAATATCAAAGTGATAAAATTAAGATAATCTCTTTTCTCTCGATTATCTTGGTGCTCTATATTCATTCTTCTTTTCATGATTATCCTCATGAAATACAAGGTATGCTGTTCAATCATTATCTGCAGGTAACTATATCGCAATGTTTGGGGCAGTGTGCAGTTCCTATGTTCTTTGCTATCTCGGGTTATCTGTTTTTTCTTGGTGTAAAAGGGGTAGATGATGTATGGAAAAAAATGAATAAACGAGTATGGACAATCTTAATGCCTTTTCTTATTGCTGCATGGTTCTTGCCATTGTTTTATATCGTTATAGAAAATATACCTGTTGCTGCTATTTTTATGAATGGTGGAGGTTTTACAGAACAATTCACTTGGAAGAATTGGGCGAATATAGTAGAAGCTGTATATATTGAGGCCCCATATTCACCTAGCCCATGGGGATTTCATCTCTGGTTTATGCAGGATTTGATTATTATAATAATTATAAGTCCTTTGCTTTTCTATCTTCGTAAAGCTTTATTTCTTAATAAGTTAGCAGGAGTGATGATTTTGCTTTTTGTTAGTGCGTTATCTTTATCATTTATTCCTTTGCGTAGCATTTGCTGGTTTATGTTAGGTGATTTATGTTTATCAAAAGAAGGCAAATCTTTGAATTTTAAAATGGATATTGGGGTAATTGTATTCTTATTTGTCATTCTTTGTATTTGTCAAGCTAGCTTTGTAATATCAAATAGTGTTTTTACAATTTTAACTACTGCCTGTGGATTAGTTGCTCTGTGGAAGTGCTATGACCTTGTTGTCTCTTCTTCGTTCATATTGAAAGAGCACAAGTGGCTATTATTGGCTTGTAACTATACGTTTTTTATTTATCTATATCATGAACCTACCTTGAATATTGTTAGAAAACTGTTGGTTGTTCCGTTTGGACATAATTGTTTGAGCTTTGCTATTTCTTATCTACTATCACCTTGGATATTTACAATTATATGGGTCGGGGTAGGTGTATGCCTTAAGCGAATGATTCCTAAAGTCTATGGAATCTGTGTCGGTGGGAGGTAATATGTTTTGTTAGTTAATATTATATTTTCATGAAAATAATTCATTATATTCCCAGCTTAGATCGGGCATCGGGGGGGACAGCTGCTTATATGCAATTACTTGCTAAGGAGTTAGGAAAACTTGTGGAACTTCATGTGGTGAGTCATACCAGTAACAATCCTATGAAAATGGAAAACTGTGAGGTGCACAATGTGGCATCCATGTGCCATCCTTTAGAAATGAATCGTCAATGGACATTTTTGCTGCACGAGATACAACCTGATGTAGTGCATGTGAATTGCTGTTGGATACCGGCTTGTGCTTTCATACAAAAGTGGGTGCAGGATCTAGGATATAAAGTGGTACTTACTCCGCATGGAATGTTGGAACCGTGGATTATGAAGCGACATTATTGGACTCGTAAGTTACCGGCATTGTGGTTTTATCAAAAGGCGGCAGTGATGAGGGCGGATGTATTGCACGCTACTGCAGAGAGCGAGAAGGAGAATTTACTGAAGTTGGGCTATAACGATAGGATTAAGATCATTGCTAACGGTATTGATGTGGAGGATATAGAGATGAAGTCATCATGGAAGCGGAATAAGGAGATTCTTTTCTTGAGTCGTGTACATGTGAAGAAGGGGATTAACTTTCTTCTTGAGGCAGTTGCTCAATTGAGGGAACAGATAGAGGGGTACGTGATACGTATTGCTGGTGAAGGAGATGCTAGCTACATTGATGAGTTAAAGCAATTAACAGAACGTCTTGGTATATCGAAACTAGTCATCTTTGAAGGTGGTGTATATGGCAAGCGTAAATGGGAACTATTCCGTCAAGCGGATCTTTTTATATTACCTACACACAGCGAGAATTTTGGTATTGTGGTGGCAGAGGCATTGGCTAGTGGTACACCTGTGATAACAACAACGGGCACACCATGGAGTGAGTTAGAAAGTCGGCGGTGTGGCTGGTGGACGAAAGTAGGTACAGAGGCAACCGTACAAGCACTTCGTAACTTTTTATCGCTTACTGAAAATGAGTTGGAGATGATGGGATGTAATGGTCGTAAACTGGTAGAGGAGAAGTATTCGGTACGTAAGGTGGCAGAGGAATTTGTGGAAATGTATAAATCAATTTTATGAAAAAGGATTTGATGGAATTTAAAACTCCATATTCTAAGAGGAATAAATTTCGCAGATTGGTATGGAGTATGGTTTGGACTTGTCTTGCCCGTCCGTTTCCTCGCTCTATGGCAATGGGATGGAAACGTATGTTGCTTCGTGCATTTGGCGCAAAGATCGCATCTACAGCGATGGTGTATGCCACCGCCCACGTGTTTCAGCCGTGGCTGTTAATAATGGATGATTATGCTTGCTTGGCAGAGGGGGTAGATTGCTACAATACAGTATTGGTACGTATTGGACGTAATGCTACAGTTAGTCAACGGGCTTTCCTTTGCACGGCAGGGCACGATATTACCGACCCGCATCATCATCAAACAGATGCTCCGATAGTGATTGGGGATAGAGCTTGGGTGTGTGCCGAAGTTTTCGTTGGTCAAGGAGCAACGGTAGGGGAAGGGGCTGTATGCGCGGCCCGCGCAGTAGTGATTAAAGATGTAGAACCATGGACTATGGTGGGAGGAAATCCTGCCAAATTTATTAAAAAGAGAAAAATTAAGTGACTTTAATTGTAAATTATTATAACCAAATAGGGGGGGGTAAAAACAGGGGCGTTATTCTCTTGAAATTCTTAGCCGCCTTATTGATTACCTATTCCCACATGGGGCTGTTGTTTCCTCAATATGGTGGGTTAGTGACGGGGGGGGGCCATAGGTGATGGCTTGTTCTTTTTTTGTTCCGGTTTTACATTGTTTTTAGGAAGAACTGATAATTTTCCTAATTGGTACAAACGTAGAATAAATCGTATTTATCCTACTATAATTATGTGGGCTTTGCTCTCTAGTCTCTTTTTTGATTGGAACTGGTATGTTGAGGAATTAATTATTCCTCCTCGTTATTGGTTTGTTCCTTGCATCATGGTTTATTATGTTATCTTTTATATAATACGGACTTTTTTTATGAATCATCTAAAGTGGGTTTTTACGATTTTCTTTGTTGTCATAGCCTTGAGTAGTATTTGGCTGTTGGACTATACAAAATCTGTTATGTATGCGGATGTTTCTTTTATGAGGGTTTATTATTTCCTTTTTATGTTGCTAGGGGCTATGACAGCTATTAGTAAAAGGAAAGAACGTACTCCTCTGCGTGCAGGAGTATATACCATAATTTCGGTAGGGCTATATTATGTATGTATGGGAAGTTACAAATTGGATTCTACGTTATGCAGGTTTCAACTGATATCATTAATGCCACTATTATCTACTATCTACTGGTTGTTTGTGTTCTGTGATGCGGCGAAAGTAGCTCGTATATTAGATAAATCATGGATGGGTAGACCTGTCTATTTTATTTCAACTTTGACGCTTGAAGTATATATGGTGCAATACGCACTATTTACTGATAGGTTTAATGACATTTTTCCTTGGAATATACTCCTTACTTATATTGTAATATTTCTAATAGCATATTTTCTAAAATGCTCTTCCAATTTGTTTTCCTTGCTTTTTAAGGAAGATCGAATAACATGGGAGAAAGTATGCCAAGTGTAATCATCCAGTTTTATGAATAATTCTATTGCTGCCATCATTCTTACTAAGAATGAGGCAAAACATATTGTGCGTTGCATAGAGTCATTACAAGATGTGTGTGATGAAGTGATTGTAGTGGATTCTTTGAGTACGGATAATACGTGTGAACTAGCTGAAAGTATGGGTGCACGGGTTTATAAGAATCCATGGAAAAACTATGCCACGCAGTTTAATTATGGGGTGTATGAATGTGATATTCAGTCGGAATGGATTTGGCGCATTGATGCTGACGAGTTCTTAGAAGGTAACTTAGGTGATTCCATGAAGAGAACATTGGCGCAGTGTGATGTGGATGTAAATGGTGTTTATGTGCGCAAACGTATAGACTTCATGGGGCGTCCGTTATTACATGGAGGATGGTATCCATCATATCACTTAAAGGTGTTTCGTAAGGGACATGGTGACTGTGAAAATCGATGGATGGATGAGCATATCCGCCTCTTTGATGGTAAAGCGATTACTGTGAATGAAGGTAATCAGGTGGATGCCAATCTTAATAATTTGACTTGGTGGACGGAAAAGCATAACGGGTATGCAACTCGTGAAATGGCTGATATGCTGATGATGGAGTATGCTATGGATGCTAAAGCACAGGAAGTAGTTCCTAAACTTTTTGGGATGGAGGAGCAACGCAAACGTTGGCTAAAAATAAAATACATTAAGTCACCTCTTTTCATACGACCTTTTGTCAACTTTACTATCCGTTATATTTTGAAAGGCGGGTTTCTTGATGGAAAAGAAGGTTTCATTTGGCACATCTTACAAGGTTTTTGGTACAGAATGCTGGTAGATGCAAAGGTGTATGAATTGAAGAAGCAATGTGGGTGGAATGAAGAAATGATAAAGACATATTTGAAAGAGAAATTCCTATGATCTTTTAATATGTGTAGGGTCTTTGATGTATAATAAAATTTTATGAAAGTATCTATAATAACGTCGTGCTTTAATCGTGCGGCGACGATTCGTGATGCCATAGAGAGCGTATTGGCACAGGACTATAATGACATAGAGTTTATTGTTGTAGATGGGGCGAGTACGGATGGTTCGTTAGAGATTATTAGAGAATATGAAGGTCGTATCTCAACTATTATCTCGGAGCCTGATCATGGAATGTATGAAGCCATTAATAAGGGAATTCGTGTGGCTACAGGTGATGTAATCGGATTACTACATTCGGATGATTTCTTCTATGATAATGGGGTCATAAGCCGCATTGTGGAACACATGAAGACTACTCGAGCAGATTTTCTGTATGGTGATGGACTTTTTGTGAATCCTGATAATACAGACAAGGTAGTACGTAACTGGATTGGCGGTGATTATCGTTTATGGAAGGTACGTCATGGCTGGCTTCCATTACATCCTACTTGTTATATTCGCCGCGAGGTAATGATGAGACTAGGTCTTTATAACGAAAGTTATAAGATTGCTGCGGATAGTGAACTGTTGGTGCGTTATCTGATGACGGGCGGACTTTCTGTTACTTATTTGAAAGAGTATGTTGTACGTATGCGCATGGGAGGGCTTTCTACCGATAGTGCTAAGCGTAAGAAAATGTGGGGAGAAGACATTAGAGTGTACTCCTCTCACGGTCTATGGCCTACTCTGACTAAATTAGAGAAGATGGCATGGAAAGTACCACAGTTTGTGTTGGCATTATTGAAAGGATAATGGTAATTAAATGAGATTGATCGTTGATTTGTGTTGATCAACTAGCCACTTTCTAAAAATAAACTTCTGAAGATTATTAGCCTATAATATAACGAAATATGTAGGTCCCTAACTTCATGCTACACACATGAATCCCCTACATTCTGCAGGTTGGGAAAAATACAGCGGTATATTCCTGATCTGTCCCCTCATATTGGCAAAATGCTGATATGTATTCTAAATATATCAACTGTCTGTGAAGATCGTTGATATATTGTTTTTTTAATACCATGCTTATTGATTAAAGATAATATTCAGATTTCTAGTTTTGTATAATAGAAAGAATTAGAATATTTTTTATTGATTATCTATTGTGTTTTTGAAAGAAAATGCATTTCTTTGTAATATAGATAAAAGCAATTTATTATGTTGACTACTGTAGAATACTTATCTTTGCTTCGTGAGTATATGCGCAAGAATGCTGCTAAATATGGTATTTCTCGCATGGGGATATTTGGCTCCGTTGCTCGTGGTGAACAACATGAGGGTAGTGATGTCGATATTTGTGTTGAAATTGATAGACCTTCTATCTTTACTTTAGTTCATATTAAAGAAGAATTGGAAAAACTATTGAAATGCCCTGTTGATCTGGTTCGGTTGCGAAATAATATGGATGAATTATTGAGAGGGTGTATCAATAAAGATGGAATTTATGTGTAAAAGTCAGATAATAGAATCATTGCTAAAGAAAATTTTCCAAACGGTGGAAAGGATATTAGCGAACTCGGAAACTATTACTTCCCCTTCTTTTTATTTATTGACTCCATCCGGAATGGAAAGACTAGAGAGTACTTGTATGTTATTAATAGCCATCGGTGAAGGAGTGAAAGGTGTTGATAAATTAACAGATAAAAAGTTATTATCTTTCTATCCAGAGATGGATTGGAAAGGTGTAATGGGAATGAGGGATATAATCGCACATCATTATTTTGATTTAGATGCTGAAATTGTTTATGACGTGATAAAACATGATTTGCCGAAGTTAAAAGATGTGTTGCAACAAATCATAGACGATTTGAAAATATCCAATCAAGCGATTGACTAAATGGTTTTTATCTCAAATTTCTAAAATACGCCCGTATCTTCCGCATAATCTTGATTCCCATCACTACGCCATCAAATACAGCCATACCGGTATTGAACGAACGCATGAGTGCATCCGCCTTGTTGGTTGCCGGAGCAAGCGGGGCGAATATTTCGCGTGTAGTAGCTGTCATGGCCTTTTTTTGAGCATGGATTTCATTTAAAAGCTTCTTTTTACGTTCGGCAATCTCTTCTAATGTAAATTTCTGCGGGGTCTGCGCATTCATAATTTATTTATTTGAATCAGTTAAAAATAAATTAGCGAGGAAGTTCACCATCGGAGAAATGATGAGCTGCTTGCGGAAAATAATAACCAGGGCGATGAGAACAACATTGATGCCTGCTATGATGGCGAAACTCGACATCAGACCGCCCACTAAAGGCTCCAATATATAAGCAAGAGCAAAAAGCAGATAAAACAGGGCAACCATGCCAAGGATAATAAGTACTAATATCATAATTAACGTGGAAAAAAGTATGGTTAACTTCTCCGTCAATTCTAATTTGGTATATTCTTTTTGAAGCTCCAGATATTTCTTGAACTCGAAAAACAACTGCTGAAAATTCTCAATACTTTTATCGTCTGCAAACATGGTCGCTCTGTTTTTAGTCTTTGGTTACTCACTTATTCTGCTATTTCTCCCTTCATCTCGGCAGCGATCTCGTCAACGAGAGTTTCCATTTCACTGCGATTAAGCTTGATTCCTTTTTTACGAAGAATCTCTGCGATTTTATGACGGGTATCTTCTCCCTTTTCAGGAGCAAATAAAATACCAAGGGCTGCACCTACGGCTGCACCACCCAGAAAAGCTGCTAAAACATTCAATCCTTTCATAATGTATAATGTTTAAAATGATTATGATACAACAAATATAACATTTTTATGGAAAGGTTGTTCGTGAAAACTGAAATTTTTTGCTACGTTTTATAATTCTTTTTTTCTTTTATGGTTTAATCTTATTTAACTGACTTTCGTAGCTAACCTTTGAAGGTTAAGGCGTACTTTTGTTTTCGAATATTGTAAATCAAAACATAATGGAAGCTAAGATTGTTTTTATAACTGGCGCCAGTAGCGGAATTGGTGAGGGTTGTGCCCGTAAATTTGCGAGGGAGGGATGGAATCTGATTCTGAATGCCCGTACCGTATCGAAACTGGAAGAACTGAAAGCTGAACTGGAAGGGGCGTATGGTGTCCGGGTTTATATATTGCCTTTTGATGTGCGCGACCGGAAATTGGCTGCCGCCTCTTTGGAATCATTACCCGAAGAATGGAAGGCGATTGATGTGTTGGTGAACAACGCCGGACTGGTGATCGGTGTGGATAAGGAATTCGAGGGTAGCCTGGATGAATGGGATATCATGATCGATACGAATATAAGGGGACTGTTGGCTATGACGCGTTTGGTGGTGCCCGGTATGGTGGAACGCGGACGCGGACATATTATTAATATAGGATCTATTGCGGGGGATGCCGCTTATCCGGGCGGAAGTGTGTATTGCGCAACGAAAGCTGCCGTGAAGGCTCTTTCGGACGGACTCCGGATTGATCTGGTGGATACTCCATTGAGAGTG
Source organism: uncultured Bacteroides sp. (assembly GCA_900557355.1). GTDB lineage: Bacteria > Bacteroidota > Bacteroidia > Bacteroidales > Bacteroidaceae > Bacteroides. Next base: position 488 of record USSR01000010.1, on the reverse strand, counting down.
ACGAATGTCAAACCGGGAATGGTGGAGACAAACTTTACAGTGGTGCGTTATCGGGGAGATAAGGAAGCTGCCGATAATTTTTATAAAGGGATTCGTCCGTTGACGGGAGATGACATTGCAGAAACGGTTTATTTTGCCGCGTCGGCTCCTGCACATATTCAGATTGCGGAGGTACTTTTGATGCCTACTTATCAGGCAACAGGCACTATTTCGTATAAGAAGAAGCCGGAATAGACGTTTTTTTGACGGATTTCTTTGCCGGATGATAAAATTTCTATTATTTTGTTGCCCGAAACTAAATATAATAGACGAGAATATTGAATTATTAATTAAAACAGAGTATAGGATTATGAAAAAATTAGTCGTATTAGGAATGGGAGTATGCTTGGTGCTAGCATTTGCATCTTGTAAATCCAGCGAAAGTGCCTATAAGAAAGCTTACGAAAAAGCAAAACAGCAAGAATTGGCAGAACCGCAGGTGGAAGCTC
>USSR01000009.1 GCA_900557355.1 uncultured Bacteroides sp. | reverse complement strand
AAACTAAACCGGAACGTTTGGAAGAAAATCTGGAGAATGACACTGAAACTGTGGTGTGGAGTTGGGATAAAGGAACAGGTGTCTGTAGTGTGAGAATACCTGATAAAGGTGTTGGTGAAAAGATTATGATTATCTTTAAGTAGTAATTGCAGAAATCATGGGTTACTTTGCCTATGTTTTTTGCTTATATTTTCTTCATTTTGCCTATGTTTTTAGGCGGTTATTTCGTTAAATTGCCTATGTTCTTAGAATAAAATGGTATATTTGTAGCTGATTAACAATGATTTTTATGTTTGAAAGAGATATTTATAATCAGTTGCAAAAGTGGGCCGAACGTACAGGGCGTAAACCCTTGGTGTTGCGTGGTGCGCGTCAGGTAGGAAAAACGACGTTAGTTAATGAGTTTGCCCGGAACTTTGAGAATTATCTTCATTTGAATCTGGAGCGTGAAGAAGATGCGCGCCTGTTTCAGAGTACGGATAAAGTACAGGAAATAATGAAGATAGCTTGTTTTCAAAAGAATATTCTTCTGCGTGAGGGGCGGACGTTGCTATTTATAGATGAGATACAGAATGTGCCTAAGGCGGTAGCATTGTTGCGGTATTTTTATGAAGATATGCCTGATTTGTATGTTATCGCTGCCGGTTCACGTTTACAGTCATTGTTGAAAGAACGTATCTCTTTTCCGGTGGGTAGAGTAGAATATATGCAACTTTCCCCTTGTACTTTCGGAGAATATCTGACTGCTATGGGCGAGGGGCATTATCGTACTGCTATAGATGAAATAAGTTTGCCATCTGCGTTGCATGAAGAGGCAATGTCTCGTTTTCATAGATATACATTGATTGGTGGTATGCCCGAAGTAGTAGCCGATTATGCGGAGAATGGAGACTTGGTGCGTTTGAAGTCTATTTATAATTCTTTATTGAAAGGTTATAACGAGGATGTTGAAAAGTATGCACCGACCCAGTTGCAGACGTATGTCATCCGGCATATATTGCGGACGGGCTGGAACAAGGCAGGACAGACTATTAAACTGGGAAATTTTGGAGAGTCAACCTATAACTCAAAGGAAGTGCGTGAAGCTTTCAATATTTTGGAAAAAGCTTTTATACTACATTTAGTTTATCCTGTTACAGCTATGCACGCACCGGCGCTGCCTGCTCTAAAACGTGCTCCTAAATTGATGTGGCTGGATACAGGACTAGTTAATTTTGCTGCAAATATCCAAACTGAAGTTCTGCATGACCGTACGTTGATGGATACGTGGCAAGGAGCTATCGCCGAACATATTGTAGCACAACAATTGCAGGTATTACTTGATGAACAGTATATTTCCGACTTGCATTTTTGGGTACGTGACAAACAAGGCTCCAATGCCGAAACAGATTTTGTATGGCAAAAGGGAACACAAATTATTCCGATCGAGGTGAAATGCGGAAAGAACGCGCATCTCCGTTCGTTACATTCTTTCATGGATTTGTCTGGCGGTGATTTAGCTGTCCGTATTTGGAGTGGTCCATATTCTATTGATGATGTGAAGACGGTTGCCGGAAAGAGTTTCCGATTGATAAATCTTCCTTTTTATTATTTGGGTAGTTTACCGAAGATACTTTCTTCGATTTAAGTACAATACTTTCACACTATAATGTATGAAAAGGAACAGACCACTATTGGTGGAACTGTTCCTTTTTTGTTCAAGACAGATGTGATATGTGATTATTTATTCTGTAACCAGTTTCAGAGAAACATCATCAAACCAATAAATAACATTGTCTGTTGCCGTGGCATTGTAACCGGTCAGTTGGTTATTGGCGCCTGCACATAGTTTGAACACAAACTTGACTAGTACATTGGTAGGAATATCCACAGTTACAGCATACTTTTTCCATTCTTTTCCTGCCTGATTGATAACTGTTCCCCAAATATCGTTTACACCTGACTCGATTGTCTGCACTCCGTTTTGCAATACAATTGCCTTTTGGAACTTGGCTTCTTTGGCAATATCTTCATTATTTTCGCAAAGAGTGATACTGGTGATAAACGGAGATTCCGTCTGATTGGTTTTAGCATAGAAGCTTAGTTCATATTTACCGGGATTTACTCCTTGCAATGGATATGACAAATCTACTCCCCAGGTGTTATCAACTTTTTCAGCGATATATTTCAAAGAACGATTGCTGCCATTGGCTCCTGTACCAGTATCTATGGAGAGTGACGGATTGGTGACGTCCGGTTTTGCAAACCACATATCTAGAAAATTCAGGGTATTATTACCTTGTGTCTGCCAGGCTGCATATATTCCCGGTTGTTTATCTGCAGCAAAGTCTTTCTCGAAACTTCCGTTTTTCACCAATTCGGTAGCAGGTTCTTCGCCTTCTCCCGGTCCGGCTTCGTCGGTCGGTTCGAGGGTTACTTTGTCGAACCAATAAACTACATTGTCCGCTTTCTTACAGTCGTAACCGCTCAAACTGTTATTATCTCCCGCACAAGGCTTGAACACGAATTTCACCAGTTTGTTATCCGGGATATTCACGATCATGGAGTATTGTTTCCATTCTTTTCCTGCCCGGTTGATTTGTGTGCCCCAAATATCGTTGACTCCGGTCTTTATCTCTTGTTTGCCATTTTGAAGAACGATTGCTTTCTGGTATTTGGCCTCTTTGGCTATATCTTCATCGTTTTCGCATAGTGTGATGCTGGTGACGAAAGGCGTATCATCCTGATTCGTTTTTACGTAGAAACTAAACTTATATTTGCCGGCTTCCACTCCTTGCATAGGATATGACAAGTCTACGTCCCAACTGTTTGCTACACTGGCAGCATATTTAAGAGAACTACTACTGCCGTTTGCTCCTGTACTACCGTCTACCACCAAAGCATCTCCGGTTTTTGCAAACCACATATTCAGATAATTCAACGTGTTGGTGCCTTGTGTTTGCCAGGCTGCCCATATACCCGGTTTCTTGTCCGCTGCAAAATCCTGTTCAAAGTCTCCGTTTTCAACTAAGTTTGCAGACGGATCCTCTTCCTCCTCATCATCTCCGTCATCCGGTTTGTTTTCTTCTTCCTGTTGATAATAACGGATATATTCGATTTCCATTTGTCCCGGCAACCCGGAGTCATCAATTTCCCCCGGCCATGTGCCTTCACCACCAAGAGCATAGTTTAAAATCAGATAGTAAGGAACATCAAACGGCCATTGCTTCATTTCCGCTTCATTTTCCAGATGCATATTCGGATAACTGAATGTTTCCTCACCGTTAATCAGGAATGTCAGCTCTTCCGGAGTCCATTCGAGAGTATAAAGATTGAATTCGTTTTCCTTATAAGCCCCGCCTCCGGCACGTGGCGGGTTTTTGTCCAGACCCAAATCCAGCGTATAGTGACTATGTACTGTATGCCAGGCTACTTTTTCAAGGCTGACTTGTTCCATAATATCGATTTCTCCTCCATACTCATTTGCTCCCGGAGGATTGGGATACTGACGTTGTACCGGTAGTAACCAAATAGCCGGCCAACCTCCTTGAAAACTGTTGAACTTGGCGCATATCTCCAGCTTTCCATACTTGAATCCCGCTTTTCCACGTGTGCTTATACCTCCGGTCATGTACTGACCGTCTTTTTTTTCTGCACGTAGAATGAGCCTTCCGTTTTGTACATAAGCCTGTTCTGTACTTCCCGTTAAATATTTGTTCCACGGAGAATTACCTTTCGGCTCAAAAATCCATTTGTCTGCATCAAATTGGGGACCTTCCTGATTAAACTCTTCCGACCAGATCAATTTCCAGCCGTCTATTGCCTTTGATTCGTCTTTGGCATGTAGTGTATAGATATTGATGTCTTCCGACTGGCAGGATAATACTCCAATCCATAACAATAAAATGCTTATTACTTGTTTCATAGCTTTTCCTTTTAAATATTAAAATATAAGGGGGAGACAGCGGGAGTAGTCATTACTCCCAGCCGTCGTTTTGTGTTAAGTTGCCATTTTTATAAATCTCTGATTGAGCGATAGGATAAAGGTTCATCTTTTCCTCCCAGACGCGTGTCTGTATCTTCACCGGAGTATAACTGTATTTTGATCCTTTTTTAGTGATTTTTACTCCATAGATATCTTTCACTACATCTCCGATCATCCAGCGGCGGATGTCCCAAAAACGATGATCCTCAAAAGCAAGTTCTATGCGGCGTTCGTTGCGCAGACGAGTGGTGAAGTCATCTCCATTGTCCGTAATATTAGGCATATTGGCCGCACTACGAACCATATTCAGGGCTGTGCGTGCTGACATCGGCAGCTCATCGGCATCGGAGGTGTAGTCCGGTCCGCCAAGTTCGTTCATGGCTTCTGCATAGTTCAGCAATGTCTCTGCATATCTGAACAGGATGAAGTGATGAGGCTTCTTGATCGGATTGGTTGGAGACAGCGAAACTGTTTCATTCATATATTTGCGTAGATAATATCCGGTCAGTGTGGCTCCCGTAATGGGTGATGCATTTCTGCCACCTTCGAATGTTTCTATTTTGGTACCCATGAAGGAAGCTTCATTGTAAAGGATCGCTTTGTAGAAACGCGGATCGCGTTCGGAGTATGGTTTGGATGCATGTTTGGCATTTTCCCAGCTGAACGGAGTGCCGTCCGCCATTTCGTAAGCATCGACCAGGTTTTGTGTTGGAGTGTTGCCACTGTTTCCGTTCTCGAAACCGATTGGAAGGTTTCTTGATTCGAAAGCATTGTCGTCATTGTTACGACGTTCAAAAATCAGTTGGGACGAGTTGAGAACTACGTTTCCTCCGTTCACGTCATACAAAGGATCCACATCAATATTGGGTAAAGTGTACCATCCCGTTTTAATAATGTCATAAGAAGCTTTGGCCGCTTTCTTCCATTTGTCAGTGTCGTGAGAAGGATTGTGTAGTTTGCTGGCTGCGTACAATAAAGCGCGTGCCTTGACGGACATGGCCATTCCTCGTGTAGCCCGTCCGGTCTCATTATAGAAATCTTTGTAGCTGACAGGCAATTCCGGTGCTGCCTTGTCACATTCATCGACAATGAAATCAATCACTTTGTCAAACGGAGTCTTTTCTACGGAATTAATCTCATCTATTTGATAAGTGCGTGTCAACAGGGGGATATCACCATAACGTTTGGCTAGTTCCAAATAGAAGAAAGCACGGAGGGCGCGTACTTCATGTACGCGCATTTTAGCTTTTTCCACATCAATCTCGTAATCCACATTCCATTTGAAACGTTCCAGTACCTCGAGCGAATAGTTCTCCAGGAATGAATTGGCTTCACGGATAGCGGTGTAGTAGTTGCTCCATACATCATCTACCGTTTTGAGCGGGCTCCAAGTTCCATTATATACATTATATACGCTGCTTTGATTCCAAGTGTATACAGCGTTGTCTGTTGCGGCATCCCTTAGCGCGTCTCCTATTGCACCGAAGTCTTGTGGTAATTGAGAGTAAACAAAAGTAGACAGGCTTGTTACGTTGCCGAAATAGGAGTACATTTCTTCTTTTGTCATTCCGGTGGTTTCATCGAAATCCAGATAATCGCATCCGGTGAAGAGAGCTGCTATGCAAGCTGTTGTGATATATTTAGTTAGTTTCATAATGCTTTCGATATTAGAATTTAATACTGGCTCCGAAATAGACAGAGAACATATCCGGGTAGTTGACGCTGAAATCTTCGCAGTTCATGTATTTGACATGATCGAGCGAAAAAACATTGTTCGCACTGGCGAAGATGCGGCATTGTTCCAGCTTGATTTTCGATATCCAGTTTTTCGGCAGGTCGTAATATACATTCAGGTTACGCAGTTTCAGGTATTCACCATTTACCAGCCATTGTGTACTGTTTTGGAAGTTATTGGCATTGTTCAGCGTTGACAAACGGGGTACATTGGCTATATCTTTTGTTTCTTCCGTCCAGCGGATCTTATCGTGCAGATACCAATTGGATATGTTGGTATTATTGCGTAATGGCCAATACACACTACTTGTATTCAGCATTTTGCTGAAACGTGTCGCTCCTTGGAACAAAGCGTCTACTCCGAAGCCTTTGTACTCAAATCCAAGGCGGATACCACAATAGATCTCGGGAATACTACTTGAATATCCGATGGCATGCTTGTCATTATCGTCGATAATACCATCGTTGTTCATATCTTTATATTTCACATCCCCCGGGCGTACTTCCGAAAATTGTTGCTTCGGACTATTCGCAATATCTGCCTCATCGCGGAAATAACCGATTGCTTCCAGACCAAATATTTGTCCGATAGCTAGTCCTTTGCCTGACAAATAACTCCAAGGCTTATAACCTTCTCCGTTTTCTACGACTTTGGTTTTGATATATGTCAGATTGGCTCCTACATAATAATGAAAGTCTTTGCGGCTATAATCTTTCCATTCCATACTTACTTCCAGTCCTTTCTTTTCTTCTTTACCGGCATTTTGTTGGGGTACACTGATACCGATGGCAGAAGAAATCAGGTTGTTTGCTCCAATCAGTATATTGCTTCTTTTGTCGAGGAAGGCGTCTAATGTGACACTTAATTTGTTAAAGAGACGCATATCTATTCCTACATTGTATTTGTCGGAAACTTCGAGAGTCAGGTTGTTCATAGCCAGTTTATCTTCTTTGTTACCGCTGGCCACGTTATTGGCATCGCCAAAGTAGTACTGTCCGCCCCAGATATAGTATTGTTGAGTAAGTCCGTAGGGAATCTGGTCCCATCCGGCACGTCCGTAAGAAGCACGAATCTTCAAAAGATTTACAGCAGTCATTTTTTTCATGAATGATTCGTTGGATAACACCCAGGCTGCCGATACTGCCGGATAACTGCGGAACTTATCACCTTCGGGCAATACGCTAGTACCGTATTGGTTGAACACCACATCCAGCAGGTATGTATTGTTGTAATTATATCCTGCCATGCCTGTGATATACATACGTTTGTACGCATTATTGGCTCCCAATGCCCTTTCCGACTCCTGCCGATACAGGGCGGTGGCGCTTACTCCATGCTTTCCGAACATGCGGTCATACTTGACTTGAGCTTCCAGACTAGCGTTGATATATTGCTCGGTCATTCCCCAGCAACTGACAGTCAGTGCACTGTTGTCTCCATACACTTCAGACATGGCTTCTTTTTCCCCGGTGACAACATTGACTACCGGTGTGTTGACTGCATACTGAAAGTTTTTGCTTCCCTGTTCTTTAAATACTGCATTATTATCGTACGCAACAGCTACTTCAGCACTAAGTCCCGGAGTCAGCGATGACAAATCCTGCCGGATTCTCATGTCTGCCTGCAACATTCTGGGATTTTCTTTGAAATAACCGATGTCTGCAATACGGGCAAGCGGATTGTCTTTTAATACAGAGTTGCTGCCCCAAATTCCATTAGAGGTTTTCACCGGGAAAGCACCGGAAGGAGTATTGAACAGTCCTTGGAAGAGATTGCCCTCATAAGTTGCCGGACGTTTTCGTTCCCGCAATGAACCCAGCATGGTCAGTTGTGCAAGTGTGGAAGGAGTGATGTCAATATCAATATTCATTCGCAGGTCCAGTTCGTATTTTCTCATCTGTGCAGAATAACGGTCGGAGTATTTGGCATACTTGTCGTTCAATATTCCGTAGTCGTTCTTATAACTTAGCATCGTGTAGTAACGTAAGTTTTTTCCTCCTCCACGGAAGTTGATGTCGAGCTGGTTGTTGACGGTATGTTTTCTCAATCCTTCGCCAAGCCAGTCAGAGTTAGCATACAAATCCCGGTTGCTGCCGTTTTTGAAAGCGTCCAGTTCGTTGCGGGTATATTGCATTTCCAGTCCGTCATAGTACAAGGCTTCATTCAAGGCTGCTGCATATTCATAGCCATTGGCAAATTCCGGTTGGTTGATGGGGAAGTCCATCCCGTATTTATAGTTGACGTTCACCTGCATTTTGGTGTTATATTGTCCTCGCTTTGTAGTTACGAGAATCACCCCATTAGCTCCGCGGGCTCCCCAAAGAGCGGTAGCTGGTCCGTCTTTGAGTACGGTCACCGATTCTATTTCTACCGTGTTGAGACATTCGATAGGACGTGGAAAACCGTCTACCACAATCAAGGGATTATCGCTGCCGCGTAGCAAAGTCGTGGGGTTCTGGGTCCAGCCGGTACGTTGCATTACTTCCAGTCCGGGAACCAATCCATAGAGAGCGTTAAAAGAATTGGGAGTTGCGTTTTTTTCGAGTTCTTCTGCAGTGACAATAGATATAGCTTGCGTTTGCCGGTCTGTGGTACGGTTTGCCATTCCCATATTGACTATTCTGTCCTGCGGATCCAGTTTTATCTGAATAGATTTTCCGGTAGCCCTGATTCGTTTGCCAATGGCATCGGCATAGGAAACTACCATCCAGTCACCTTCTTCTCCATTCAATACAAATACTCCATTCCGGTCAGTGATGGCAGAGATGTTCGGAGTGTTGACCAGATGTACCTTAGCACCTGCAACAGGTGAGCCTAAGGCATCTGTCACTGTCCCTGTTATCTCCTGTGCCCAGGTAGACACAGCAGATAGTAAAGCCATACTGATTACTATATATTTACGTTTCATACGTTTTCGATTTAAATTTGTCTTTTTATTGTTTATTACCATCCGGGATTCTGTACCAGTCCGTATTTCTTGTTGATTTCCTCCAAAGGAATAGGAATCAAGAAGTAACGGTCGCTCCAGTTCTTTATCCAACCTCTTTCGTTATACACTTTTCTGTCTTTGGTGTAGGTGAAAACTCCCTGACTGTCTTTCGTGATAAAAAGACGTTCGATAGGAGTCTTGAATAAATCATCGCGTTTCCAGCGTGTCAGGTCGAAATAACGTACCTCTTCATAGCCGAATTCGATGGCACGTTCGTGCAGGATAGCTTCACGCAGTTCTCTTCCGGGAGCAGCCTTGGCTGTTGTCAGATCTGGCATATTGACTCGGTTACGGACCATGTTGATATAATCGTATGCATCATTTCCGAATTCATCTTTCGTGGTTGCTTTTCCCAGTTCATTCATTGCTTCGGCAATATTCAGATAGATTTCAGGCAGGCGGATCAATGGGCAGGAATAGAACTTTCCATTCACTTCATCGGCTCTGTCGCGTTGGAACTTGCGCATACCATATCCGTTGTAGGTTAGACGGAACAGTACGGGAGAGATGTCATCGCATCCTTCACTTTCTCCTTTGGCAATACGGAGTTCACGTCCCCGGAACTGATCGCCGTTTACATAGAGAGTTTCGTACATACGAATATCACGTACCGGATTTCCTTGTGCATCGAAGAAAGGATGTGCTTTGTGTACTGGATTGTTCCAGTCAAACGGGGTTCCGTCTGCCATTTCAAACATATCGGCATAGTTGGCACTGGCTCCACCCATACCATAAAGCAATTCTCCGAAAGAATTGGTGCCTATGGTGTAATTGGTCCAACGGTGCGAGGAGATAAGCACTTCGCCATTATAACGGTCAAAGTAGGCAGAAACAAAGTCTTCCCTCGGTTTTCCGGTGTTTACCAGTTGGTAGAAGTTATTGTTCTCCCGGTTTGCCCGAAGCATTTCCAGTCCGGCATCCAATGCGTCCTGCCAGCGGGATTCCGCATAATTCCCATACCATACATACTGTTTGTCGGCAGCTTCTCCAGCCATAAAAGGCTTTTCATTGTTGAATAAAGGACTGGCGGCAAATAGCAGGACGCGTGATTTCAAAGCTAACGCTCCGGCGGCTGTCATTCTGCCTTCGTCGGCTGCATTTACTTTCCACGGAAGTATTCTTGCTACTTCATCCAATAATCCGATTATCTTTTGTACGGTTTCCTCCACAGTCATACGCGTGGTTGTCATGTCATCTTCGGGAAGATAGGAGTGGTCAATCCAAGGCATTCCTCCGAAGTGGCGTAACATCTGGGAATAATGGAAAGCTATAATCATCTTTGCTTCCGCTTTTCGGATACTCTTCTCGCGTTCTGTCATATCCGGTACCCGGTCTACATTTTCCAAAAAGATATAAGCTTTTCGGATTCCCGTCATAGGAGACATACCGAAAGAAGGACTTGAAGTTCCTTCATAAAGTATATAAGGCATATCGCCGGTTGATGAACTGACATTTCCCGTATAGTAAGAGCGTATTCCATTGGGCTTGATTGCATCTCCCAAGTCAGTCATGCCTTCCAGTATACCCCAGCATAATCTTCCGCCGGAGGGCAGATAGTCGGGTAGCGAACGGTATACTTCGGCTAGTGCCTGCTCGGCATAAACTTTATGTGCATATACCGTATCGATCGTAATGTCTGTGGTGAACGGCTTGTCAAGAAAAGCATTCCCGAATTTGAAGTCCTCGCATGCACCTGTCGACAATAGTAGTACGGCTGCAATGCCTGTATGTAATAGGTTTCTTCTTTTCATGATTTTAGATGGCTTAGAAAGTTAAGTTTATTCCTATATTATAGATTTTAATAATCGGATAAGAGTCAGTCAGCCCCGGTGTACATTCCGGATCCATAATTTTGAAACTGTCGAAAGTCAACAAATTGTATCCGCTAAATTTGATACCTAATTGAGATATTCCCAGTTTCTTGAGTGCTTTCCGTTCTTTGAAGTTATATCCGATTGTAAGTGTTTTCAATTTCAAGAAGTTCCCGTTCTTCACCCATAAAGAAGAGGTGTAACTATTGTAATCCATTGACTTGGTGGCAAAACGCGGTACGGTGGCAGTTTCTGCTGTTGCCGGTGTCCAGCGGTTATCTGCATGGAACTGCATCAGGGCATTGTTGGCATTGTTTCCGAATGGTTTACGGAAGAAATAGTCAAGAACCAGTGAACGTTCCGTGGCAGCCGTCCAGTTCATGGAGAAGAAAAAGCCTTTATAGTCCGCTCCATAGTTCAACCCCCAGGTGTAGGCAGGACGTGTAGGATTACCAATGGCACGCTGGTCGTCATCAGTAATTAGACCGTCGCCGTTCAAATCGGTATACTTCACATCACCCGGAGATACATCCATGGTTGGTTTCGGAAGTCCTTCTTTTAGTTTGCCATTCTCAAAATCGCTGTCATTGTAGAATCCGTCTGCTACGTAGCCGAAAATAGTTCCGACGGGTTGTCCGGTTCTCCATTGGTAGGGCTCGTTGGGTTCCACTTCATCCTGGAAGATAATCTTGTTTCTGTTATAGGAAACATTGGCGTTGATATAGTAGTGAAGTTTGCCTTTAATGACATCTTCCCATTTCAGATCTATTTCATATCCATGGTTTTTGACACGTCCCATATTTACTACCGGCAAGTTGTCGCTTGTCAGATTGGTAGTGATAGGAATAGTCTGTCTTTTAATGAGAATATCTTTCCGGTCTTCGAAGAAAATGTCGGCACTAACCTTCAGACGATTGTTGAGGAAGTTGACATCAATACCATAGTTTTGCTTCAAAGCTGTTTCCCAACTGACATTTGGATTACCGATACGACTTTCAATTGCTCCTTTTATCATGTTGCCATTATTAAAACCGAAATTGTAGCCATTCTTGTAAGCGTTCCAGTAATCTTTTTCACTGGGTAGCTGGTCTACCAGCCAGGAGTTGGATAGATAAAGGAAACGATTGTCGCTGATATTGTCATTACCTACCAGACCGATGGAAGCGCGCAGTTTCAAGTAATCCACTACTTTCTGTTTTTTCATGAATGCTTCTTCAGAGATTACATAACCGATAGAACCGGAAGGGAAGAAACCAAAACGTTTCTCCGGTGCAAAGTTCTCGGAACCGTTGTATCCGAAATTGAATTCACCTACATAACGGGATTTGTAATCATAAGTCAGGCGTCCCACTAATCCTACGTAAGCGGTGGGTACTTCCGTGAAAGTTTTGGGGTAGTATTTTTTGCTTTGATTATACAGTAAAAGTCCTCCGACATTGTGTCCGCCGAATTTACGGTTATAACGCAAACTTGCTTCAAAGTACCAGTCACGCCCTCTTGTGTTGTTATCTTCACTGTAGCTCAAGCGTTTGTTCTGGCCGGATACACGATAGACAATCGTTTTGTTGTAAGATGGATCATTGATATCAAGTCCCGGACTTTCCAAAGCCGATTGGTAATACGGAGTATAGGTTTCTACCGAGCCATAGCGTTTCTGTTTAAACACATAATAAGTATTATAGGCCCCTTTCACTTCTACGGATAATCCTTTCGTGATGAAATCAAGCTTTTGGGTTAATTGCAAGTCCATATTCATGGTATTGCTGGTTGCCTGGTCATATCCTTGTCCATAGTAACGTCCCAGTGCATTGTTGTCCATCAGGACGCCGTCATATTTTCCCGGGTCGGTCAGTACAAGTTTGCCGTCTATGATACCCGGGCTGTTGAATGGCTGTGCCATATTGATGAGAGAGAATAATCCGTAAGGATAATCCTGGTCATTCGGTTCGTGAGTGATACCGACGATACCTCCCAAGCCAACTTTCAGCAACGTAGACTTAGTGATGTCAAGGTCGAGGTTGCCACGGTAGTTATATCGGGTATAGCTATAATTATTATTGTAATCCAGTTCTTTAAATTGTCGGAAAAGTCCGTCCTGCCATAAAAAGCCCATGGAAATGAAGTAACGCACGCGGTCAGTTCCTCCACTTATGTTCAGGTTGTGCTGTGTCTGTATGGACGAGTTTTTCATGATATATTTTCTCCAGTTCATATTCGGATACATGATGGGGTCGTCACCCAGACGGAAGCGTTCCAGTGCATAGTCATCGAAAGTATGTTTGCTTTTTCCGTCATTATCATTCATTTCATTAAATAAGGTGGCGTAAGTGTAGCTGTCTGCCATCTTTAATATACGGGTAGGTTGTTGGACACCGACGGAAGAAGTGATAGAGATTGTAGCCTTTCCTTCCTGACCACGACGGGTGGTTACCAGGATAACACCATTGGCACCGCGTACTCCGAATACAGCTGTTGCCGATGCGTCCTTCAATACCGTGACACTTTCTATTTCGTTCGGGTCCATCTGGAAGAATGAACGTTCTACTCCGTCTACCAGTATAAGAGGAGAAGAAGCACCTTCTGTCAACGAGCCTACTCCACGGATATAAATAGAAGGATCTTCTTTTCCGGGTTGTCCGCTGGTAGAGACAGAAGATAATCCGGTTACTTGTCCGGCTAGTGAACTTGCAATACTTGCATTGGGAGAACGGAGCAGTCCGTCGGTTTTAACAGAAGAGATAGCACCTGTCAGTGTCTCTTTTTTCTGCGTACCGTATGCCACTACCATGACTTCGTTCAGTGCATTGGCTACTTCTGCCAAGGTTACACTGATTTTAGTCTTGCCTTTAAGGGCAATTTTTTGTGTTTCATAGCCGACATACGAAATTTGTAAAACGGCTGTTTTTGCATTGGGAACATTCAGCTTGAAATTCCCGTCAACATCTGTGATCACTCCGTGCTGGCTACCGATCAGTAATACGGTAGCTCCAATGACTTCATCTCCTCTTTCATCTCGAACATTACCTGTGACGGTAACTTGGGCGAAGACAAAAGATGTAGTTAGCAGCATGATCAATAACGACATGATTCGTTTGCTTTCTGGTACATGCATTTTCATGATTATTAAATTTACGATTAAAATGATACGCAAATCTCGTCACTAATCGTCCGTCCGTCTCTACTTACCGTACAAACGAGTGGCATTTTCCGTACAAATCTGCAATTTCGCCCTAAAATATCTAATTTTATCGGAGAATTATGCAGAAAGAAAACTAATTTTGCATACAGAACCGGGGCGATATAGTGCTTTATAACTAATACTAATTTATACGAATACACCATTATGAGGAATAGGACGATCATAATCCGGCTATTTTTTCTTTTTTGCTTTGCCGTTTTTCCTTCGGCTTACGCACAGGATATGTCTTTCAATTATCTGACTACCGATAACGGACTTTCGCAATTTACCGTATATGCACTTTATAATGATGAATGGGGACAAATTTGGATTGGAACTCGGGATGGTCTGAATGTTTATAATGGTAATCGCATTAAAACCTATAAGGAGGAAAAAGGGAATCCGACCACTTTACTGGGACGTACTGTCAGAAGAATCTGCGGCAACGGAAAGGGGCTGATATATGTGCTTACTACAGAAGGAGTCAGCGAACTCGATATGAAGACCGAAACATTCACTCACATTTCCGACAAACAGAAAGAGTGGATGACCGCTATTACTTATTGTGATGGCAAATTGTTTATGGGTACGTATGGCAGGATCTATGAAAGGGAGGAAACAACCGGAATACAAACGCCCTATTGTAACTTTCCGGGACAGGTATTGCCTAATTGTTTGTTGAAGGATAAGTCCGGACGATTCTGGATTGGCTCCTACAACGATGGCCTCTATGTTATGGATCCGAAGGGTAAAGAGGAACAACATCTTTTTGCGGGTACTTATATTTATAATCTTTATCAGGATTCCAATGAAGATATATGGGTTTGTATGTGGGATAATGGTTTATACCGTATTTCCAGGAATGGGAAGATAACCCATTATCAAAGGGAGGCGGGAAGTGTAAACTGTATTGCTGACAATTCCGTCCGTAATGTTTGTGAAGATGATCAGGGGAATCTTTGGATAGGTACTGAACGGGGACTGGATAAACTGGATAAGAAAACCGGAGTCTTTACTCATTTTACTACTACGGATGCTCCCGGCAGCTTGAGTGATTCTTCCATATTCAGTATTCTCAAAGATCATCAGGGAACCTTTTGGATAGGTACTTATTTCGGAGGAGTCAACTATTTTAATCCCGATTATAAGATATATACTCATTATAAATTGTCTAAGAATGAACGTGAGGGACTTAGTTCTCCCATTGTAGGGACTATTATTGAAGGAGAAGAAGGGCAACTCTGGATTGCTACGGAAGGAGGAGGATTGAATTTGTATGATCGCCGGACAAAAGAATTTAAGTGGTACAGGCATATAGAAGGAATGAACAGCCTTTCACAAAACAAAGTTAAATGTCTGTATTATGATCGTCAACGCAATTCAGTCTGGGTTGGTACCCATCAGGGAGGATTCAATAAATTGGACTTGCGGACCGGGCGTTTCTTACATTATAGCGTGAATAAGGAGGACCATGCATCAGATGTGGTATTGAGTATTGTAGGCTATCAGGAACAACTAGCCATTGCTTCTTATGACGGAGTGTATCTTTTCCATCCGGAAACAGCTACCTTTACCCTGTTGACTAATGAGCTGGCGCATTATCTTAAGATTGATTCAAAGGGAAGTCTTTGGATAGCAGTGGAGGGTAAGGGTGTGTATTGTTATAATATGGACACTAAAGAGTCTACGCTTTATTCTTTTGATTTGAATAAAAAGAATAGTATAAGCGATAATATGGTTACCTGTATTGCAGAAGACAGGAACCAGCGGATCTGGCTAAGTACGATGGGAGGAGGGCTGAATCTGTATCGTCCTGAAACAAATGATTTTGAACGCTTTACATCCAGGCAGGATGGACTGGGTAGTGACTGTGTATACGCTGTTTGTGAATCTCAAAACGGACGTCTTTTGTTGACTACCAATCAGGGATTTTGTATTTTTGATCCGGTTAACCGGACGTTCAGTAATTATAATCATGCCAATGGCTTTCCTTTCACTACTTTAAATGAAGGCTCTTTGTGCCAGACTAAGGATGGAGAAATTTTTTTGGGAGGAATGAACGGTATGGTTTCTTTCTACGAAAAACAGTTGAACATTATATACAAGCATTACCGGATTATTCCTGATCGGTTGTTGGTGAATGGAAATGAAGTTCATGTAGGCGATAATTCGGGGATTCTTCCGGTTTCTCTTTACGATGCTTCTTCTATTGTTTTGAAAAGTAATCACTCGATATTCAGTTTCGAGTTTGCGACATCCAATTATCTTCCGGCAAACAAAGATGAAATCGTTTATCGGTTAGATGGTTTCTCGAAGGACTGGACCAGCACACGCGGACAGAATACAATCACCTATACTAATCTGCCTGCCGGAGACTATACGTTGTTGATTAAATCGATTGGTAAGAATAAAGCGTTTCAGGCAGATTATCGGTTGGATATTCGCATGTTGCCGCCTTTCTATAAAACGACGTGGGCGTACCTTATTTATATAGCAATTGTCGGCGGACTTTTATATTATGTAATCAGGACTTATCAGACACGTTTCCATCTTCGCGAATCACTGAAATATGAACAGCAGCATATCCGTGATGTGGAGGAGATGAACCAATCCAAACTTCGTTTCTTTACGAATATTTCTCATGAATTCCGTACACCGCTTACGATCATTATAGGGCAGATGGAGACATTGTTGCAAATGCAGGCCTTTGCTCCTTCCATTTATAATAAATTACTGAATGTCTATAAGAACGGTATTCAGCTTCGGGAGTTGATTTCAGAGTTGCTCGATTTTCGCAAACAAGAGCAAGGGCACATGAAGATAAAAGTCCGCAGGCACAATTTGATTGATTTCTTATATGAGAATTATTTGCTCTATGCGGAATATGCGGCTACCCGTCAGATTAGTTTTAGCTTCGTGAAGGAGGAAGAGGATTTGGAGGTATGGTATGACGCACGTCAGATACAGAAAATTATTAGTAATCTACTTTCTAATGCTTTTAAATATACGCCTCAATCCGGTACCATTGCGATTCGTGTCTACAGAAATGTCGATGAAGCAGTAGTTGAAGTGCGGAATAGTGGGAAAGGGATTGAGCCGGAGGAACTGGAGAAGATTTTCACCCGCTTTTATCAGGTAGAGAAAAGCTCTACTGTTTCTGAAGGTACTGGCATCGGTCTTGCCTTGAGCAAAGGGTTGGCGGAACTTCATCATGGCACTTTGACTGCAAACAGTATTCCCGATGAGGAAACGGTATTTACTCTTACTCTGAAATTGGGTAAAGAGCATTTCACTGATGAACAGTTGGATGAAATGACAAAAAATGAAGTGGCGGCAGTAAAAACAGATGCATTTCTTATCACTGGCCAGGAGGAACTGGAAGAAGAACCGTTAAAAGAACGTATCAAAGGTGCTAAAATGCTGATTGTGGAAGATAATGATTCGTTGCGTGAAATGTTGGCAGGGCTATTCTCACCCTATTACGAAGTATTGACTGCCGCTGACGGAGAAGAAGGGCTGCAGAAAGGTAGGGAGGAACAGCCGGATATTATCCTTAGTGATGTAGTGATGCCCCGAATGACGGGGACCGAACTATGTAAGGAGATAAAGTCGGATTTTGCCACCTGTCATATCCCCGTGGTGCTTCTTACAGCTCGTACTGCGATTGAGCATACATTGGAGGGGCTGCGTACCGGTGCGGATGATTATATAACGAAACCTTTCCATACCAGTCTGCTTATCTCCCGTTGCAACAATCTGGTAAACAGCCGGCGTATCTTACAGGAGAAATTCAGCAAGCAACCTCAAGCGCCTGCACGGATACTGGCTACTAATCCTATGGACGAGGATTTACTGGAACGCACCATGGAGATTATCGAACGGAACATGGATAACTCTGAATTTAGTTTGAGTGAGCTGATTCGTGAGTTATGTATGTCCCGCACCTACTTTTTTCAGAAAATAAAAGGTATCACAGGACAGACACCTAATGAATTCCTTTCTACCGTTCGCTTGAAACGGGCCGCTTTCTTATTGAGGAGTGATCTGACCCTAAGTATTTCGGAAATCTCCGATAAGACCGGATTCAGCTCACCGCGTTATTTTGGTCGTTGTTTCAAGGAGGCTTATGGAGTAAGTCCTTTAGGATATAGGAATAAGGGAAAAGAAGATGAAGAGCAAGTCGAAAAAGACGAAGAGTGATTGTGGATGCAGATAGCGACGCAGGCTATTGACATTCCGGATTTATGAACGACAAGTTTGTGTTTAATATTTACTATTAATCTCGGCTAAAACCATTTATTCGTTTTCTTGTCTTTATTCTCTATTGAAAATAGTTTACCATTTATGCACAAACTCTTTTTTAGTTTATAATAAAAACCTTCATCGTTTATTATAAACGGGTCTGGAGTTTATTATAAACTCTCATCTGTCGTTTTAGTAGTTTCTACTTAATTTTATGCAACAAAAAAGGCTGCAAAACCCCATAAGAGTTTGCAGCCTTAAGCCTTCAGAGAATTATTTATGTTCTAGCTTTTACAAGAATCAGTTAAGCGAATTGTTGTAATATTATACTTTTCCAAAGTGGGGTATAGATGTTTATATAGATTTATATCTTCCATGTTAAGCTTTAAGTAATACGTTATGTCTACAAATATACAACAAAAAAAGGCGTTTGTCAAGTCTTCCGGATAGTTTAGCGTTCATTTAAGAAAAAGGTGAGAAATACGTTGTTTTGTACGCAGAGTTACCCTGTATTGTACGCTTTCGGTCACATGGAAACTTTTATGTGACCTACTTTTGTAACAAATCTAATATAAAAAGAAAGTAGTTATGAATAGAATCTGGTTTATACTTGTTGCAAGTCTGTTACTATTGAGTTGTAACAAGCAAACTCCCGAAAAAGAAGTTCTGCCCCGTACACAAAAAGAGAGAGTCAGGTGGTTTGAAGAAGCGCGGCTCGGCATAATGATTCGTGGGTCTGTGTGTACTCCGGCAGCCGGTCGTTTTTATGGTGAGAAGGTGAGAAACTCGGAATATGCCGAATGGATACGCTGCCATAATAAAGTGCAGAAGGCTGACTGGGATAAGATGGCAAAACGTATGCCTATCTCCGAAAAAGAGATAGAAGACTGGGTGATTGCTACCAAAGAGGGAGGATTCAAGTATCTTACTTTTGTGACAAAACATCATGATGGAGTCGCTTTTTGGAATTCCAAAGTAAGCGATTATACTTATGGAAACTTATCCGGTACTCATTTTGATGTGTTGAAGTGCTTGAAGGAAAAGTGTGAGAAACATGGCATTGTTTTGTGTGCCTACTATTCTCAATGGCTGGATTGGGGAGATATGAACGGACGTAATAATGACTGGGATTATGCAGATGAACAGAAAACCCATTTTGACCGTATAGCTGCCGGACGTGGAGAGATTGATGCACCTTATCGGCAACTGCCTACTGAAGAAGCTTATGATAAATATTGGCGTGAGAAAGCGATGCCGCAAGTAGCCGAATTAATCAAAGAGTATGGTGTTAAATTATTCTGGTTTGACTGTTGGCGTGCAGATCCTGTTGCCGAGGGGCAGATGACGGAAAAACAGATGCGTGATATGCTTGCTATGATTCGCCAGTTGGATCCTACAGTGCTGGTGAATACCCGTTTGGGGATTCATGAAGTGGGTGATGATGGAGTAGACTTCCAAACGATGGGAGATAATCAGTTCCCTGACCAACCGTTGGGGCATACTTGGGAAACAGCTGCTACCTTTAATCACACTTGGGGATATAACCGTGATGATCAGAACTGGCGTTCTACTACTTACTTTGTCCGTGAGATTGTGAAAGGGATATATAAAGGAGGAAATGTTATGTTGAATATTGGCCCCCGTGCCGATGGCTCTATTCCTCCGGAAATCAAAACCCGTATACGTGAAATTGGAGAAATGATACATAAGAATAAAGTCGGGTTTCATGGCACTTATCCTTCTCCCTTTGCAGAAGACTCACAAGATTGGGGGCTTATAACCCAACGTACTGAAGGAAATAAGACGAAAATTTATTTGCATGTGTTTGAGTGGCCCTCGGATGGGATAATCCGGGTCAATGGATTGAAAAACAAAGTGCTGAAAGCACGTATTCCTTCTTTGGGAGATCAAAAAATCACATTTATCCAGAAAGGATTATTACTTCATGTGCAAGGACCTGTACGTGAGCCGGTAGGCTATGATTCGGTTGTTGAATTGGAGGTTGAAGGAGAGGTGCAGGCAGAAAATGGTTTCTGTGGTGAAATTAATTTCGGAGGTATTCAGATGGGACAGGCGAAAGCAGTTCTGACAGGAGGAGTGGAACGGGCTACGGGGACGGATGTCACTGGTGTCGGTTATATTTCTCCGACTAGTATTCGTAAATGGAACTCTATGAATAGCCGTGCCTCCTGGAAAGTATATATGCCGGAAGAGGGTGAGAGAGAGTTGACTATCTTCTATTCTTGTGATTCGCTTTCGGCAGGTCAGCCTTATTGGGTTGAAGTGGAAGGTGCGGGAATGATTGAGGCAAAGACTTTAGCAGGGCCTAAAGGGTTCGAGGAATTCTATACCCGTCATTTGGGCAAGGTTAAATTTCCACATGCCGGAATTTATACCATCCATGTCCGTCCTGCGGTTACTCCTCGGAAAGAACTGTTTGGACTGAACTGGTTGTTCCTTGAGTAAAATTGATCGTATATAATACCAAGAGATAAAACACTATGAATAAGAATTTTTTAGCGAGTCTGTCATTACTGATGTTAGTTGTCTCTTCTGTAGGGGCGCAACAACGGCAGACACAGGATTTGATTTTGCAGTGGGGAAGTACCGATGTGCGTTATCCCCGTAATGAAGTTCCGGCAGGGCAAGGAAACAAGCAATGGGAAACTGATGCATGGAAAGGCGAACGTGTCAATGCACAAGCAGTGTTATGGACAAGGCAACCTTTAAAGAATGTCCGTATAGCTGTTAGCGACTTGAAATGCGGGAAAAATGTAATTCCCGCTTCGGCAACTACTGCTAGTTTTGTCGGTTATGTTTGGACGGACGAATTGAATAAGGATCGCAAAAGTGGTTGCAGTGACCGTCCCAATAAGGCTGACTGGGATTCTTCTCTCGTTGCGGATGTGCTTGAAGTCCGTAAATCACTGGATATTGAGGCGCAGTGTACGCAACCTCTATGGGTAAATATATGGGTGCCGCAAGATATTCCCAGTGGAGTTTATAAGGGAGCCTTGACTGTCTCCGGAGAGAATTTTGCCGATGTGCGTCTTCCGATGAAAATCAATGTGCAAAAAAGAACATTGCCCGACCCTGCTCAATGGGTTTTTCATCTTGACTTATGGCAGAACCCGTATGCTGTGGCACGCTATTATAATGTTCCTTTGTGGAGCCGGCAGCATTTCGATATTATGAAACCCTTGATGCAGCAGTTGGCAAATGCCGGGCAGAAAGTAATCACAGCCTCGGTAATGCATCATCCATGGGCAGGACAGACAGAAGATCCTTTTGACAGTATGGTATTCCGTATGAAGAAAATAGACGGGAGCTGGGTGTATGACTATACCGTGTTCGACCGTTGGGTAGAGTTTATGATGAGTTTGGGGATCGATCGTCAGATTAATTGCTATACATTGGTTCCGTGGGCCTTGAAGTTTGATTATTACGATCAGGCTACCAATCGTATTCGCTTTGTAGAAGCCAAACCCGGTGAGGCCGCTTATGAAGACTACTGGTTCAGTTTTTTAAAAGATTTTGCAGGGCATTTACGTCAGAAGGGGTGGTTCGAGAAAACGACTATTGCCATGGACGAGCGGGAAAAAAGTATGATGCAGAAAGCGTTCGATTTGATATTTCGTGCGGATGCCGGATATAAGGTTTCCGGAGCCGGAGATTATTATCCGGAGATAGAACCGAAAATGTATGATCTTTGTCTGGCATACGGACATACGTTACCGGACTCGGTAAGAGAAGAGCGGAGGAGGAGTGGAAAGCTCTCTACTGTGTATACCTGCTGTATTGAAGCCTATCCCAACACTTTTACTTTCTCCGAACCGGCTGAAGCCAGTTGGCTGATGTGGCATGCTGTTGCTGGAGGATATGATGGTTATTTGCGATGGGCATACAACAGTTGGACGAAAGATCCGCTTCACGATTCCCGATTCCGTTCTTGGGCAGCCGGAGACTGTTATCTGGTATATCCCGGGAGCAGTAGTATCCGGATGGAACGTTTGGTGGAAGGTATTCAGGATGCTGAAAAAATCAGAATACTCCGTAAGGAGTTTGCAGAAAATGGCGAGGTGGCTAAACTGAAAAAACTGAATCAGACAGTGTCCGGTTTCATGCCCGAAAAGTTGAATGGACAAAATGCGTCGCAGATGGTTCGTAATGGTAGAAAATTGCTTAGTACTTTTTAAATAGCTTGATTGAAAATGAGGGTGGATGTGAAGTATATACTGTTTGCGGCAACTCTATCGATGGGATTATTTACTTCTTGCACAAGCAGTGAGGAGGAGTGCAAACTGCCTCAATCCTGTCATGGACTGAATATGACGGAGTTGCCTCAACGTTGGGATGAGGCTATTCCTTTGGGCAATGGTCTGACGGGAGGATTGCTCTGGCAGAAAGATGGTAAACTCCGATTGGCTATCGACCGTGCTGATCTTTGGGATTTACGTCCGGTGGAGGCATTTAAATCTCCTGACCATACCTATCGGTTTATCTGCGACCAGGTGATCCGTAAAAAAGATATGCGGCCCGTATACGCATTGATTGATGACCGGACAGCCAATGATCCTGCTCCTACTAAAATTCCTGCCGGAGCTCTGGAATTTGATATTCATAGATTGGGTAAAGTAAAGGAAGTGGCGCTGGATTTGGCAACTGCGGTATGTACTATTCTTTGGGAGAATGGTGTGCAAGCTCGTTTTTTTATTCCTGCGGAGGGAAACGGGGGGCGTTTCCGTTTTGTAAATCTGCCGGATACTCTTTCTCCTGAATTATTAGCTCCACTTTATCAGGGACGTGTTACCGAGTCAGATCATCAGCCCGGTGTAAATGACCTGGCGGCATTAGGGTATCAATCGGGTACCATTACTTCTCCTGCTCCCGGAAGATTACTTTACCGGCAACAAGCGTGGGGAGATGTTTCTTATGAAATTGGTTTGCAATGGGAGCAACCACATACCGGAGTGTTGGAAGGTGGATATTATGTGACTTCTAAAGGTACTTGGTACTCGGGAGATACTGGTAGGGCAGATCATTTGAATATTAGTTTTGATGAAGCATTGGCCTCTCATCAGAACTGGTGGGAACAATATTGGAAACAATCCTCTGTGAGTCTGCCGGATACACTCTTGGAGAGACAATGGTACCTGGAAATGTATAAGTTTGCTGCTGCTTCCCGCAAGAATGCACCTCCTATCTGTTTGCAAGCAATATGGACAGCGGATAATGGACAGACTCCACCATGGAGAGGAGATTTCCACAGTGACCTGAACACACAATTAAGTTATTGGGCGGGATATACAGCTAATCATTTGGAAGAATCTGCTGTATTTACAGATTGGCTGTGGAGAATTAAAGAAAATTCGGAGCAGTTTACCCGTCAGTTTTTTCAGGTAGAAGGATTGAATGTGCCATGTATTGCCACTCTGACAGGTCAGCCTATCGGTGGGTGGAGCCCGTACTCTCATTCACCTACTACGGCCGGATGGCTGTCTTATCATTTTTACCAACAATGGAAGTATGGCATGGACTCACAATTCCTGAAAGAACGGGCTTATCCTTGGGTGAAAGAGGTGGCACGTTTCTTTGAAAATGTTTCGGTATACGACAAGCAGGGTAAGCGTAAGTTACCGTTATCTTCCTCTCCCGAAATCAATGATAACCGGATAGATGCCTGGTTTATGAATACTACTAATTATGACTTGGCTAATATCCGCATTACTTATACGGTTGCCAAAGAAATGGCGGAAGCATTGGGATTGATGGATGAAGCGGCTCATTACGCCCGGCAGTTGGATGAATGGCCGGATGAAGCAGTAGATGAGAGCGGATTGCTGATAGCTCCCGGAAAGACAATGGATGAATCTCATCGTCATTTCTCACATCTGTTGTCGTTTCATCCCTTTGGGCTTATTGATGTCAGTCAGGGAATTAAAGCGACTAATCTTATTTTACGTTCTATCAAAAATGTGGAAGATCTGGGTCCGGATTATTGGACAGGTTATACCTATGCGTGGCTGGCGAATATGAAAGCCCGTGTAGCAGATGGTAATGGGGCTTTGAGAAATTTGCATATTTTTATGAATGCTTTTTGTTCGCCCAATAGTTTCCATTTGAATGGGGATCAGACCGATAATGGGTATTCACAATATACTTATCGTCCGTTTACGCTGGAGGGAAATTTTGCCTGTGCTGCAGCGATACAGGAGATGCTACTTCAAAGTCATACGGGAATCATCAAGGTATTTCCTGCTCTGCCTACTTCCTGGAAAAATGTTTCTTTCCGGAATCTGCGGGCGATGGGAGCTTTTCTGGTTTCGGCTTCGTATGTCAATGGAGAAGTGGCTTCTATTACTGTAACTTCGGAAAAAGGCGGTCGGATGAGACTTGATAATCCTTTTACTAGTGAGATTACGGAGAAGGTGATGAAATCGGGAGAGACAATTGTGTTTGGAAATTAAATCGATACAATATGAAAGATAAAAAAAGAAATTGTCTGGTATTTTGGGTGTTATTTATTTGTCTGACTGTATGTGCACAGTCGTCTGACAAAGTAAAGGCTATGCGTAATTTGCGTGATTATTACACACAGAATATAAATATCTATGATATAAACCATGATATGGGGAAATGGGATCTCTATCTGAAACAGCTTAGTGAAGAAGGGCAGTTTGCGGATTTGGCTGCTTATGAAAAAAAGATTCATGACAACAACTGGCTATCATCCGTTTCTTTTCAGGACCAACAGGATATAGGTTTTTACTTGGCAGACACGTTTAGACGATTGTGGGTGATAGCTAATCATTACCGGCAAACGAATGTGAATGATATTCCCGAACGTTTCTGGAAATCTATTTTGAGATATGGAGATATTGAAGTCCGTCGTCAACCGAACGACCGTTTTCATGCTTCCTGTTTTGCTATCCCGAAAGCAGCCTGTGGTATTTATTTCTCTTTGGTCGGGCAAATGGATCTGCCGGATGATACAAAACCACTGCGCAAATCGGCCTGCCGGATGTTGAAAGCATTGGCTATGCAATCGTGGACACAACCATTGCGTAATAATGAAATGGACCAGGATATTGTGAGGGTGGAACGTTTTCGTCATCATGTATGGTGGGTAGGTGGAAATGCATTGGCTTATCGTCCGCTACTAGAAACTGCTGTTTTAATGGATTCTATCCCAATGGTAGATGTAATAGCTGAAGTGGCAAAGCGGAGTTTGAGCAATGTGTCGCAGACTACTTATAATGAGGCATTCTGGAACGAAGGTTTTACTGCCGACGGAGCCGGATGGGGACATGGTATGCAATGTTTGGTTTGGGGATATCCGATTCATGGGGCATCCAGTGCACAAGACCTGCTATGGATACTCCGGGATACTCCTTGGGGGCAAAGCCTGACACGAGAGAATGTGGAAGCATTGCTCAATTTCTATCGAGGCAGTACCTTCTATCATTATAAAGGGTATATTCCTCCCTGTCTGGACCGTTATTCTATGGTGTATTACGAAGGAAAACCGGCTCATATTCCTTATTATGAGATGTTGAAAGCGTCTGTTGAGCGATGGCCTGCTTCGTTTACGGATAGTGAACTTCGGGAGCTGAAACAGCTCATTAAAGAAGCGGGACAAAATAATATCCGTATGGAAGGGTATCCGGCAGGTCGTTATAACGGTACACGCTGGTTTTATAACAATGACGATTTGATAAAACGTACTCCTGATTATTATATGATGGTTAATATGGCATCCAGTCGTTGTGATGGTTTGGAGAGTGCCGGTAATTTTGCGGATGAGTTTAATATTTATACCAACGACGGACTCACTCTTTTTCAACGTAAAGGGGATGAGTACCGGAAGATTATCGGAGCGATGGATCTGACTGCTATGCCCGGAGTGACTGCTCGTGAAGGAGAACGGTGGCTGAAACCAATTACCAATTGGAGAGGATTTTGCAGCAAGTACAATTTTGCAGGAGCGGCTACTGATGGAGGCGGGAATGCGGTAGCGGGTTATCTTTTCGAGAAGATGGATGCTACTTCTAAAGAAAAGGATGTGAAAATGGAGAATCCGGTGGCTTTCGGTGTAAGGGCTTATAAGTCTTATTTTATGTTGGGTGACTATCTGATTGCCCTTGGTGCGGGTGTTACTAATTTGCAACCGGAACAGGAAGGAAATATACGTACTTCTATCGAACAGACTGCCCATCAGGGGAAAGTAACGCTCTATGATGGGAAAAAGAGATGGCAACCTTCTTCCGGCATCCATTCGTTGGTAAAGAAGGGAAAGTCGCTTTGGGTATTACAGGAAGGAGGCTTTGCTTATGCTCCGTTGTCCGAATTTAGTCCGAAAGCCTTTTTTCTTTGTGAGTCCAGGCCTAATGAATGGGTAAAGAGGAATTTAGTGAATAAGGGGAAAAAGAATCTGCCTGTACAGGCAGATTTGCTGCGAGTCTGGATTGATCACGGACGGAATGTTGAGAATGACGTATATGGGTATGTGGTATATGCAGGTGAGGAGCTTCCTCCACAGGAGAATCCATTTGATATTCTTCGGAATGATACATTGGTACAGGCAGTGCAGTCGGCTGACAAGAAAGTGTTGGAAGCGGTGTTTTATAGAGCCGATGAAACTGTTCAATGGAGTGGTTTACCTGTGAAAACGTCTGTACCTTGTGTTTTGCTTATTGAACGTATTGGAGAAGAATACTCCGTTTCGGTGACAGACCCGACTATGAATGTTCATTTGAAACAAGTAAAAGTAGAGATTGGCGATGTGGCTATTGACATTACTTTGCCATCAGGGAAAGAATGTGGTAAATGTGTGACGCAACGTTTTTCACCTGCGGTGGAAAAACGCCGTGCTTCTGCATTGAACAGTCTGATTCCTGATAAGAAAGAACTGGATAGCCGTATGCAATGGTTCGAGCAGGCGCGTTTCGGTATGTTTATTCATTGGGGAGTTTATTCATCTTTGGGGTGTTCGTGGAATGGAAAGAAGTATGGCGGGTATGGTGAACATATTCAACGAATGGCTCGTATTCCGGTAGAGGTTTATAAAGAAAAGGTAGCAGGTACGTTCAATCCCCAAGAATTTGACGCGGAAGAATGGGTACGTATTGCTAAAGAAACAGGGATGGGATATTTTATCATTACGTCGAAGCATCATGACGGTTTCGCAATGTACGATTCGAAAGTGAGTGATTATAATATTGTGAAGGCAACGCCTTTCGGACGTGATCCGATGAAAGACTTGCGGGATGCTTGCCGTAAGGCAGGAATTAAATTTGGTTTCTATTATTCACATGCATTTGATTGGGGTGAGAAAGAGGGTGTAGGTAATGACTGGGATTATGACAATCCCGGAGGTGACAAGTTGCTAGGTGGCCGCGACTGGTGGGAGACGAGAAAAGATTATCTGCCTGTTGCTCGAAAATATGTAGATGAGAAGGCTATTCCGCAAATTCGTGAATTGATTGCAATGTATGATCCTGATATTATGTGGTTTGATACACCTCATAAATTACCACAAGAAGAGTGTATTCGTATAGTAGAAGCGACGCGTGAGGCATCTCCTGATATCATTATTAATGGTCGTGCCATTTCCGGATTCGACAGGTATGATTATTACAACACTGCGGATTGTCCTTACGAGTTCAGCCATTATGGAGATAGTTACTGGGAAGGTATTCCGACTACGAACAATTCTTACGCCTACAATGAAAACGATCAGGAGTACAAACCGGCTTCTTTCTTTGTTCGTTTGATGGCGAAGGCGGCAGCACGCGGAGGAAATATTCTGATGAATATTGGTCCGATGGGAACCGGAAAGTTCAGTGCTCCGGATTTGGATATTCTGAAACAGATAGCTGCTTGGTGGAAAGTGAACGGAGAAGCTTCTATCCGTGGAACGAAGGCTACTCCGTTAGCGGTACAGTCTTGGGGAGAATCTACCTGTAAGGAGAATAAGTTGTTTTTGCATGTCTTCGATTGGCCTCGTGATGGGAAGCTGTGTGTAGGTGGTTTGTTGACGGAGGTAAAGGGTGCTTATTTGCAGAGTAATCCGCAGCGAACATTGAAAGTGTCACGAATGGGAGAAGATGTAATGATTGATGTACCGACCCTTTGTCCTGATACGGTTGATGCAGTGGTCGTTCTTGAATGTGAAGGAGAGTTGAAAGCAGATACTCGTCGTCGTATTTCGTATACACAGCAAGTGGATAAGTTACGTGCATTTGACGCTCGTTTGGAGGGTGGTGCCCGCTATGGTGGTGAGGAAGTGGAGTCTACATGCGTGCAGAATATGAAGAGACGGGAGGATGCGGTTGTTTGGCCAGTTCGTTTGGATAAGCCAACGACTTTTGAAGTGAGTATTACTTATGTAGCTCCTGCACCCAAATATGCGGATGAACTAGTGGAGGGTGATGCCGGAAAGGAGATTCGCAAGGCAAGCAGCGGAGCTGCCGGAGTGTATTCGATTACTTTAGCGGGCAAAAAGTTGGTAAAGAAAGTGAGTAATGGTAATTGCATAACGGAAACGGTAGGTATAGTGACATTACCTGCCGGTGAATTTGATATCAGAATTCAGGGAGAAGAGATTGCTGCAACTGAACTATTTCGTCCCTGTTATATAACCTTAAAGCCAATATAATAGTTCAGTTGCAGGTACATTGATAAAATGTACGGAATATCTGTAGAATTTAGATAATAATAGGAATGATGGATAGATATACGATGAGAAAGAGGATCATAGCAACCTCATTGAATAAAAAGAGATTCTTGTCAGGAGTTTTTCTGACTTTATTGGCAACAGTTGTTAATGCACAGCCGTTTCCTTATCAGCAAGCCGGGTTGCCTGTTTCACAACGGGTGGATGATTTGATGAAGCGCATGACGTTGGAAGAGAAAATCGCACAGATACGTCATTTACATTCGTGGGACATCTTTAATGAACAAACGTTGGACAAAGAAAAGCTAACCGCTGTTGTTGGAGAAACAGGATATGGATTTGTAGAAGGTTTTCCGTTGACGGGTGAGAATTGTCGGAGTAGTATGCGGGAAATACAGGAATATATGCTTACCCGTACCAGGCTCGGTATTCCGGCTTTTACTGTAGCCGAATCTTTGCATGGTTCTGCACATGAAGGTTCTACCATTTTTCCACAAAATATAGCTCTTGGTAGCACGTTTAATCCTGCTCTGGCTTATCGGAGGGCTTGTATGACTGCCGATGATTTGCATGCGCAGGGAATGAGGCAGGTATTAGCTCCGTGCATTGATGTTGTACGTGATTTGCGTTGGGGGAGAGTAGAGGAATCTTATGGAGAGGACCCATATCTCTGTGGCATCTTTGCGCAGTCAGAAGTGAAAGGATATCTTGATAGTGGCATTTCTCCCATGCTGAAACATTATGGTCCACACGGGAATCCGTTGGGAGGGTTAAACTTGGCTTCTGTGGATTGTGGTTTATATGATTTGCATGCTGTTTATCTGAAACCTTTTGAGATGGTGTTACGGTATTTACCTGTTTATGCAGTTATGTCTACTTATAATTCTTGGAATCGGATACCGAATTCCGCTTCCCGGTATTTATTAACTGATATATTAAGAGACCGTTGGGGATTTAAAGGATATGTTTATTCGGATTGGGGTGCTATCGAAATGCTGGAGACTTTTCATCATACGGCAGCTAATAAAGCGGAGGCTGCAACACAAGCACTGACTGCAGGATTGGATGTAGAGGCTTCCAGTGAGTGTTATCCCGAATTATTCCGGTTAGTAAAAGAAGGAAAATTGGATGAGTCTTATATAGATACAGCTGTTCGTCGGGTATTGACTGCTAAATTTGAATGTGGACTTTTTGAAAATCCATACGGGAATAGGCATACAGCTTCCGGCGAAATGCATTCTCTCCAGAGTGTAGAACTTTCTCGTCAGATAGCGGAAGAATCTATTGTACTGTTGAAGAATGAAGATAATTTGTTACCTCTGGATATGAATAAATTGACTTCTATTGCTGTTTTAGGTCCCAATGCAGATCAGGTACAGTTTGGTGATTATACATGGAGTCGGGATAATAAGGATGGAATTACTCCATTACAAGGAATTAAGGCGTTAGTGGGAGAGAAAATTAAAATAAACCATGCTGTTGGTTGTAGTATGATGTCTCGTGATACAATAGGTATCGGGGAAGCAGTGGAGGCAACGCTGAAAAGTGATGTTGCTGTGATTTTCTGCGGGAGCTCCAGTGCTTCGTTAGCTCGTGACTATACACGTACGAATTGCGGAGAAGGATTTGATTTAAGCGATTTAAGTCTGACTGGCGCACAAAGTGATTTGATTCAGGCGGTTTATGCTACTGGCAAACCGGTGATATTGGTCTTGGTGAGTGGCAAGCCTTTTGCCATTTCTTGGGAGAAAGAACATATTCCTGCCATTGTAGCACAGTGGTATGGCGGCGAACAGGAAGGATATGCTATTGCTGATGTCCTTTTCGGAAAGGTGAATCCATCGGGACATCTCACTTATTCTTTTCCCCAAAGTGCAGGGCATTTACCGGTGTATTATAATCATTTGCCTTCTGATAAGGGATTTTATAAACGTCCCGGCAGTTATGAACAATCCGGTCGTGACTATGTCTTCTCATCTCCTGAACCATTGTGGGCTTTTGGGCATGGGTTGAGTTATACGACTTTCTCTTTTGATAAAATGGAATGTGACAAGAATATATATGCTTCCGGAGATACTATAGAGGTAAAAGTACAGGTTCGTAATACAGGACAAAGAACGGGCAAAGAAGTGGTGCAACTGTATGTTCGTGATTTGGTAAGTTCTGTTGTGACTCCAGTGAAACAGTTGAAAGCATTTGCCAAACTGGAACTGAAACCGGGGGAACAAAAAGAAGTAATACTAAAAGTTCCTGTATCTGAATTATATTTGATTGATAAGGAGGGGATCCCTTTCCTCGAACCTGGGGAATTTGAGATTCAGGTTGGAAATGCTTCAGATTGCATTTTGCAGAAGCAAGTAATAGGGGTAGGAGATATTTCTGTTACTGCAGTGTCTGTGTCGAGCATGAAACAGAATCAGGTTAAGACTGGAACAGGTAAAAAGATAACAATGCGTGGGGTAGTTAGAGATGTACAAGCCACTCCGGTAGAAGGAGTTCATATCTATTCGATGGGAAATAAGACAGAATTAGCCGTAACTAACAAGAAAGGGGAATACCTGCTGAAACAAGTTGCATCTGATGATATTTTGATTTTCTCCAAAGAGGGGTATGTGTCTAAAGAAATGTCGGTAGAAGGGCGTTCGGTTTTGAATGTTCGGCTATAGATTGACATTGTTTTTAGAAAATATATTCAGGATAATTGATCATACTTTCTTTATAATAATCTCATAATAAATTAAGTA